>DATDNG010000482.1:0-2574 GCA_036518375.1 Nitrososphaeraceae archaeon
TAAATGGTTTGGCCCTAACACCATGACCTCCAGCTAGCAATATTGCTTTCAAACTATCTATATAGAGAGTGTCATTACTCTATTAATTTAATGTATTTGAACAGTCAGAGTTTCTAATGAGTTCTTTAAGGTTCATAATTGAATATCACAATATTTTCAATTCAGTAACCAAAAATTATGTGGCTTGACAATATATATCTGTCAACTTAATTTCATCAGATTATACATTATTACGTTGTAATATGTTATTGTACTTTAACTTTTACAAATACACAAGTAATCGCTGTAGAATAAAAACCATCTATTTAATTTATATTATCTAGCAAAAATAGTGTTAATATTCGCATTGTGATTCTCATATGATGTCCACGTGCCCTTGTTCCCGGTACAAACGACATTCAATATGGGCTCTGCTGTCACAATGCGAATATCCTATATTGCTATTGCTATCTCTTAATATGTTATAGTGCTGGTTATGCTTAGTGATAATATCAGTTTGATATTGAAGGCAGTTTGATTCTGGGATATCATTCATTTACCTGTTGAATATTGTTGTGTATTATTCATAGCAAATATTTATAATTTTCAAATAAACAAGAAGAAACGCTTTGCAAAGGGAAAATATCCACAATGCTAAGGAAATCAAGGTAAATCAAAATTATTTTACAGGTAGTGTTATATTAAGAGAAGTTCTGGGGCAAATGAATTCTGCAGAACAGGAAATGTATCATGTAACGTTTCAAAATGGTGCTCTAACCACACTGCATTATCATGAATCTGATCAAATCCTTATAGCTACAAAAGGAAAAGGAGTTGTTGGCTTAATAAAACAAGGAATGGGTGTAACCAAATTTGAAATTGGGGATACTGATATAACATTTTTTGAAAGCGAAGGAGACACTATATGCATACCATCTAACAAATTACATTTTCATGGTGCCATAAGAGGAGAGAACTTTTCACATATTGCTATAAGAAAAATGTACAAAATGGATAATACAGCTGAAACCATTAAAAGAGCTGAAAACAAGTGGGAGTATGATTTAATATCTGAGGAAACAGGAAATAATGATCCACAAGAAATAAAGAAGATAGCAACAGAAATAGCAAAAAAGGTACAAATAGCTATCTCAAAGAAATTGAAAAATATAAAACAAGAATAATTCTTCAACTTACAAGAATTTAAGTCTCCAGATATTATTAGCGAATCTGTACATAAATCTTGTTGCACGAGATTGAGAGTTATCTATTCATATCTCCTTACTTCTAATCAGAGGATTTATACTAAGAGTATTGGATTGTTTATGACGACTACATGATGCGATATCTGATACAACGTTTAGAAGAATTACAAACAAGGCTACTAAACTACAATCATGACATATATGAAACAAATCTATGAGCAGATTGTGATTGGTGCAATGATAACCAGTGCAAATCAACCTTCGATATTTCATTTTATCGCATCCAGCTGGGCTTGTGAAAGCGGTATAATATGTGGAGGTCTGGGTTTCTGGCTAAAGTCAAATGTGTTTAGAAGGTTATTTGCATGAGTATCCCTTTCAGTCAAAGGAGGTATATTAAAACGCCATTCTATGAACTTTAACATGGACTCAAATTGATATTGAGTATGATCAATGTATCCTGCCTTAGTATAAAGTAGGATGGTACAGATCTTTTGACCTTACAGAGGACCAAATTTTTGATAGGTATAAGCACGTCCATCCCAAGAGGTTTATGAAAAAGATTATTAATGTACTATTTCCTTCAACGGATTACAGATTTTCTAGTCGAGGACAATGGACCGTATTCATTTTTTAATAAATTCACAATATCCTTAGGAGCTACATGTATAGCGATAATCAAACGTTTTGGGTTTTGATTCTTTTTGAGCCACCTAGTAGCAGATATGATAGAGGCCGCCAATCCGATGCCAGTAATAATTCAGACTGTCGACATCGAGATCGTTACTGTTGCTTCCATCAAGGGCGACATTTTCTACATAGCTTACTATTTGTGATGAACCTGGTGAGCGGCAGGGGAAATAACTCTTATCCATAAGCGGAAGTGGTATACCATATGCTACTTTCTTTACATCATTTTTCATAAAAAGTTTCTCATTATTGTGAAGGCAGACATCATTTTATAAGCTCTTACAATCCAAGAGAACTGCCATTGATCATATGACATATAACGTCATAGTTGAATTTAATCCGTCATTTATGCAAATAGGAAATAAAAGATAGATTGGAAATATCTGGCTACAGGTTTGTTAGAATCAATACTGCTTACCCATAAAAGAGAAAAAATATTAGTAGCTGCTGTCATTAGACATTTTTACTGTTTTTGTATTGTTGTAGGTCGAGCATATAGTATCCGCTCTAGGTCTTCTCTTTTTGACTTTTTATTTGCAAACCTTGGTTTATACCTTCCAAGCAATATAGAATTCCCAACTACTGTTACAGAACTCATTGCCATTGCTAAACCTGCAAGCATAGGAAGCCATCCAAATATTCCAATGCCCATAAAAGGCACTAGTATGCCACCAGCTATTGGAATCAATCCAGCATTATA
>DATDNG010000483.1:0-2663 GCA_036518375.1 Nitrososphaeraceae archaeon
TTGACGAAGGTATATATCCTAATTAAAACTTTTAGACACCTTGCAGTTCCTTAAGTCCCTTAACTTAAGGGCTACATCTTTAGATATCTAAAAATGTCTACCATCTCGTTTTCGTTTTTGCTAGTAATGCATAGGAAAAATTCGTCAACTCGATCTGAACGCAGGGAAGTTTTTTATTAGAGCATAGAATCCATAAATACATATCTGAGATTAGAAAACATGTTTTGGACAAGGCAAGTTGGATACTAAAAAACAAAAAGAATACAAGGATACAGTCTATATAATGATCCTATCATTATGAAGGTGAAAAACCACTAATGAAGGAAAAATCTAAAGAAATCTCCAGTCGAAACAACCGTGAAGGCTTAAGAGGATGGTTAAATCCAACTAGGTATGGCTGGGAACGCGTATCCTATTGGCTGCAGCGACTTACTGGAGTATATTTGCTAATTTACTTTATAGGCCATGTGATTGAAACCAGTTCTATTACTGGAGGATTTGATGCATGGAATGAAACATTGCAGTTTACTCAAAACCTATGGGGACACCTTATTTTGATACTACTAATTGGAACAAGTGCTTTTCATGCTACAAATGGCATCAGATTGATATTTACACAAGGGGGAAAGGGAATAGGCAATCCTGGAAGACCAGACTATCCTTATGATGCGATGTCACTTAATTATCGTCAAAAGTCAGGAATATGGATTGCGTTAATTCTCGCTGCAATAGCAATGTTATATGGCAGTAACGTACTTTTTTCGGGAAAATAGAAAAGAATTGTTCACTTCCTTTCTAGACAATAATGCTATGGATAATATTCTAATATGGATTTTATAACAATTCAGTATAGCTGTCACACGTGGTACAACAAAAAGTCAGGTTATTATTGAGCTTGTATTTGTACCCATTTTCTTTTCGCTCACTTTAAATGCATATCCAAACCGATGGGGAACTGATTGAATGAAAACCGTATAGTACCTAATAAAGATCCAGTAATGATAAGGTGATTCATTAACTATTTGCAGACTACATGACAAATAGATATCGGTGTTAAGGTCATTCGTTTAACAAGTATGACTGAAATAACTAAAGTTTCTAAAGCCCATAGGAGGAATTCATTGAAAACAACAGTTTGGTTTACCTAGGATCTATTTTGTTGCCATTGTTGTTACGCATTATGTAAAGGTTTATTATATAGAATTAGAAAAATCATAAGAAATGAACAAAAACAAAAACAAGTCAATTGTTATGGTAGTCGCTGTATTATCATCCATTCTTATATTGTCAAGTGCACTCGGGAAGCCAGTATCAGCTCAAACCAGCAATAGTAATGATATCAACAATTATAAAGATTTCAAGAATTGTCTTTCGAATGCAGAGTCCACAAAAAATTTTGCTACAAAAAAAGAAATAAAAGCATGCTTCAATCCTATCTACAATCCTCTCTTAAACAGCACCGGTAGTGGTAGTGCAGATACGAGCGCTCCTTCTGCTGGACAATAATGATGATAATAATAATGAGGACAATATCAGCAAAAGGGATAAAATAGAAGGAAGAGGAACAACAATAACAATAACAATCTATTTTTTTACTCCCTGTTGATGTTGCGTTACGATGAACGAAACTCTGAAAAATTTATTTAACTGTTCTGGATAAAATGAAAGCAACTCATTTTGTTCAATCATCATTAATATTGTATGAAAAAGTGGTTCATGTATTGTCTTTAGATATGCAGTATATTTGGATCGGCCTGCAACTCATGTTACGCTTATGCATAAAGAAAGGCCCTTTATGAAAGCATTTGTGGGGCATAGTTGTACAGATATGCATCATAGTTCTTTCATGATCTTTCTAGCTGACCCATTGAATTTCAGTTGGTCTAAAATTGAACAGTATTAGCTTTCATTTGCAAAACCCTAAGTCTTAAAGTAAAAAGATAACCTTTAAAGCTTAAGACTACTGATGTTATGACAGCAGGAACCTAAATTTTAGCACCGATATCGTCATGGATTCCTGTGGTAGTAAATTGGTACTCTATTTATGATGAATGCCAATTATAAGATGACATGGACTTTTTAAAATATGTTCTGGTAATGGTTTCCACGGGTTCATAGGAGTAATGTCGAGATCCTCAAAAGAGAAGTTCTTAATTGAAGATGGTGGCTCACTCACATCATCACCTCATGTAAAATAGAATACATCTAAAAAGTTAGGCTGTGTTTGCTGCTGCAGCATTATTATTCAGTTGACCTGTTATCGGTGAGAAGTAGGTATCTTCTTTTCATTCCTGATCCAACTCGCTCAACTCTCAATATATTATGGCGTTGTTTTAGAAGGTAGCCTAAAGTTTCAGGCATTACTTACATCCACAGATTTGGGTCCGTTTTCTCAATGATTTGCGTCTATAACAAAGGTTTTATTATTATCATCATATTTTTTATTATCATGACTACTATTTTTTACTAGGTCAAATCATTATTCTCTATATATGTCACTATAATATAATTGACCTATACACATACACAGAACTAGAATTAAAGATAAGGTAATGAACCAAGCAATGGTACAAGCTTTGTTAGTGCATCTTGCATTGGCATAGTTGTAGAATAAATAAGTAATGTTGTTGGACCAGATATATCATGCTGTTTTGTCTTACTTA
>DATDNG010000484.1:0-2368 GCA_036518375.1 Nitrososphaeraceae archaeon
ATTGGGTGTTGTAAAACTTCAGGAACTCCAAGATCAATACCAAAAACTTCAAGACAAAGTCCAAGGTCTTCGATATAATCTCCAAGATATGCAATACAGAAAGCAGGGATTAGAGAGATATTTGCAGGCTATCCAACAAAGAATAATGGAACAAACTGATGCACAGAATACTCTTCAACAGACTTTTGACACTTCAGCAGAAAAGGTATCTAACCTTTACAAAGAGAAATACTGGTTAGAGCAATCTATTGCCAGCCATAAAAATAGTAATAAGGATTAATATCAAGATCAGAGGTGCTGCAGAACAAATTGTAAATAGGCTATTAGCAGAACATAGAGTGATATTAATTTCGGCTTTTAATGCGGTTGTTTAGGCCTTAAGAGAGAATCCTGATAAATATAACATTATTTTTAACAATGGCGAATATGACAACAGCAGTGAATACCATGAAGGACTTTTGGAGGTAGCAAAATCATTCCTAAAGATCTTGTTAGACCAGATGATAGATGAGACAATGTTAGCAGCAGTGAAACGACAATAATAAATAGGTATCAAATGCACTACTAGCTTTTACTGCTGCATGCTCACTTCGTTATGCAAGTAAGGCTATATTGTATGCATTACATCTCCTAACTATTTCAGAGCTATATTAAGCATAAAAACAGGGTCGGATGTATATTATGCTGTCATAGAAGAATTGCCAACGGATTATCAAAACGAAGTTACAACTGTAATTTGTAGGAAGATAAGACCCGGTCATGAAAAAGATTACAACGATTGGGTTAGACGTTATTTGACATTAGAAAGAAAAGCTTCTGGCTATCTTGGTACTACCATAATCATTCCCGGAGGTAGTAAATCACCTTTATGGTATATTATCCGCCGTTTTGCTGATAAAGCTGCCATGGAGAGATGGGATAACTCAGAAGAATCACTAAAGCTACTAAAGGAAGCAAATGATTATTCTACACGACATTACGATACATCCACTGGCTTGGAAACATGGTTTACATTACCAGACTTGAAAACTCTTAGTCAATCACCACCACCAAGATGGAAAATGGCAATCGTTGTCTTCTTTGCCGCGTATGCTATTAGCTCGTTATCACGGTATATTCTTAATCCTTTCATAGCACAGTGGCCAATACTTGGAAATGCTGTAATTTATACTGCAATACTAGTTGTTTCACTTACTTATTTTGCACTCCCTATTGGGAACCGTTTGCTGCGGCATTGGTTATATCCAAGAAGTATATAATCTCCGAATGGATAGACTATGAACTTATTTTTGTTTCCTACTAGATTAGGAATATGGATATACAAGACTATAATGCTTTATTCATTATTATTTTTCTTCAATAGTCTTTCCATTTCTTCTTCTTGCTGCTCTGCTGTTGCATGTATAGTTTCCAGTTCCGTGACTTTGGGTATTTTTCGTTCTACTGGTAATGATAGCACAAATTCAAGAGCATTTGGGTTTTCTTCAAGTATTCTTCTTTTAGCTTCTTCATGTTCCTCCTCAACTTCTATCCTGTCTTTTTCGCTACTATCACTATTGGTCAAATTCTTCACTTCTCTGACGGCTTTCTAATCCGAGCAAATTAGAATATTTTATAAATTCATAACTTTCTTTTTGCTTTAGGTATTTTATCATATCAATCTGATCTGCTAATGCTTCATCAGGATCATATGGTGGATGGATAGCCATTCTGAATAGCCCATATGTGTAGCCGTTGACGTTGAATAATCTCTTATAAAACATCTCTTTGTTTTGCTTTAGTGTCGGTCTATTCTTTTCTTTATCACCGTGTTGATCCCAACTCATGGCAGAACTAAGAAGGTATTTTTTGCCTTTTTGAATAAATTCAAGATCAGTCATAGATTCAGATATAGTAAAATTCAATTCCTTTAATGCTTCTATGCACTGACGGCTCAAGTGCCATTCTGGTGGTATGAATGTAGAAGGTCGTGGTAGTTTGCCAGTATCCGATAAGATGTTCAAGCCTTTTTGAATTTCTTTCTTTTCTTCTTCTTTTGATTTTGTATCGAAATCATCTAGATTTCCGTTTACCTGGTGATATAGGCCATGTAAAGTGAGTTCTACAATACCTGATTGTATTAATGAAGATATCTGCTCACAGAAGGTGCCGTAGTCTTTAAGATTGTATTTTTTGCCATAATATGGCACAATGCTGAGATTATATTTGATTTTTAGGCTATTGAGTTCATCCGAGGTTTTCAGTATTTTCTCTGAATGTGAAGGATTTACATCATGAATTGTTATTAGTGCTATTTTTCGATCTAGTTGGTATATCATATAGTGCAAAAGGGACAGATCGCAACATATTATTAATATTATGTTGATTG
>DATDNG010000485.1:0-2123 GCA_036518375.1 Nitrososphaeraceae archaeon
CAGACCTGATGTTCTTTTCAAAAAATTTCTCACCTAGGTCACTATACATTTTATGTAAGATGTTAAGTGAGATAAAAGTGACTACAAGCTCGTTGTTTTGATTTGCAACTTTTAATAAACTGTCAAGTTCAACAGTGTAGACTGCACTCTGCTTCCTTAAGATGGGATGACCCAAGGTTTTTTCATTTGATATAACCTGAGATATGATATCGATCTGGCGTCCAAAGTATCTGTCTATGATGTATTTCTTAGATTCCAATCTTTCTCTAAGCAGATCTAGTACCTTGCTTTGCTCTGCCTTGATTGGATCACCGTTAAAGACAAAATGAATCAAGACTCTATCAATTATGCTTGAATTTTCGGTAATACATGTTGTCAATCGAATTAGTAGTTGACTTTGACTTTGATGATACCATGATGAATTACCAAAAATCCTCTCTATTCCATCATCGACCAGCCTTTGTAATTGGTCCCTGAATAACAGATGGTCTTCAGACCATTTGAATTGAAACAAGTACAGGTTTCTAGTAGTTCTGTCATGGTAGAACGCATCTATTCCACACTCATTTTCGCCAAAAGATACACATGAAGATGCTTCTTCTAAAGTGATTTTGAATTTCTTCATCAGGTAAAGAAGTGCAAAGTAATTATCTTTCCTTCCCTTATACTGGTTAGATAATTTTTTGTATGCCCCATTGATCTCTTTGTTTTCAATAAGAACAGTTATGGACATTTTTTAACCCCATACGATATTTTATAGATCCTTAAAAGAAATCTCTGTCAATAACAATTTACAAAAGACCTTGGCCGTTTATTACAGTATTTTGAGAAAGGCAAATTGTTCTAGATGCTTTTGATTTTGAAAGTCACATATTTTATCTCCTAAAGTATCAAAATTCTGTTGATGTAACTTCTTAACCTCTAGTTGTTCTTGGCTCTAAGTAATGGACTTTTCGTTATTAGCTTGCGGAAATAGCAAATCCTTAAAAATTAGATAATAAATACCGATTATATTGTGGTTTACAAAACATATCAATCAAAATACTAAAATAATTATGCTATTTCTTGTTATTGGATTCTTATTAGTGTTAGCTACTGCTTCATCTTTGTCGGAAGCTTTGGCTTTAGATAAGTTCCAAATGCCAAAATTGTTAATGCACTTACCAATACCTAGCTCCACCTTTCAAAAATCACAAGCAAGTGATATAACAGATAGGATCGCAAGTACCCCATTTACAGTCTTATCAGGAAACAATGCATTTGTTGTATGGGAGCAGTTTGTAGTCCCTGGTTTTCATTTGCCATTCATAGCTTTAACAAAAAGTAGCGATGGTGGCAGCAACTTTAGTAAGCAAGTTGATATAAGTAATTCAGAACCTCCAAATTGGCCAGCAATAGCAGTATCGGGGAATGATTCTTATGTTGTTTGGCACGACGCAAATTTTTTAAATCCTGATATTGACTATAGCATATTCCTAAGCAGAAGTACTGATGGTGGCAAGAACTTTAGTAGTCCAATAAATGTAAGTAATAACACTCAAAACCAAGTTAGTAATCTAACCGAAAATAACATGCAAGAGACGTCTAATTTTCCATCCATAAAGATCTCTGAATCCAACTTGTTTGTTGTTTGGCAAGACAGAATTAATTTAGCTAATTTTACTTGTACTAATCAAGATAATACTACTGCCCATTGTATTGCATATCCTGTGAAACCTGTTAAATCTAGTATATTCCTAAGCAAAAGTACTGACGGCGGCAGCAACTTTAGTAAGCCAATTAATATAAACACGAAGACTGAACCATTTCATCTGCCTCTATTAGTATTTAGTCGTCCTGATATAGCAGGTTCAGGCAATAGTGTGCTTGTTGCATGGCACCAGGAGGTCAGTACAGGCAACACTACATCCATATTCCTAAGCAAAAGTACTGATGGTGGTAACAACTTTAGTAAGCCAGTTGATATAAGTAACAATACGAAATATGCACTCAATCCAAGGTTAGCAATATCAGGAAACAATATGTACGCTGCATGGGAACGATCTTATGAGGCAAATCCTATAATAAAGCCTGATATATTCCTAAGCAAAAGTACTGATGGTGGTAACAACTTTAGTAAGCCA
>DATDNG010000486.1:0-9416 GCA_036518375.1 Nitrososphaeraceae archaeon
TAATGATGTTTTCAGGAGTTTCGAAACTGTGCTTCCCTTCTATATGAAGATTGACATCTTCATGATTTATAATCGCGCCCAATGACCTGCATGCAGAAAGAGTCGCAAGAGTGTCGCGAGAAAGCAAAACGTTTGTGATGACTGATCGTCCTTCGGTGAGTGATCCAATAGCTATTGCTCTGTGGCTATAGCTCTTACTCGATGGACATCTTATAACGCCCCTAACGATTGATTTCTTTATTTGGATATTAACCAATTATTTCTTCTACACTTGCCTTCTGATTGTTGAGCTTGGAAACTAAAATACTGCCATTGAAGTTGGCGAATACAGATTTAATATCATCCACCTGATTTTCATAAGCCACCGCGGCTACAGAAGGCCCATTGCCAGAGACACCCGCCGCTAACGCATGTTTTTCTAATGCTCCCAATACTGGCTCATATTTTAGGGATAATGCTGCAGAAGCGAGTACACCGTTCAGTCTCATAGCTTTCCAATATTCGCCAGCTTCAGCCAACTTAAACGAATTTATAAAAAAATCTGACATTATCCTCAATTTATATATATTTGATCTAGTTTTCTGTTGGGGAACTAGAATTATTGCGTAGAGGTTTTCTGGCGCGCTTTCTCTGCGAATTAATTTGCGGGCATAGTTGTCAGTTAAGACGAAACCACCAAAGTAGCATGCAGTAGCATCATCATATGCGCCTGTGATGCTAACTTTCGCATCCAGAGATGCATTTACAGCAATATCTAGAACTTTAAAGTCACATACGTCTTTGCTAACAAGTCTGCTGCAAGCTAATGCGATAGCATTAGAAACTGCACTTGAGCTTTTTAATCCAAATCCATAAGGAATTTCGGATTCTATCTTTATAGATATCATATTGTTTGCAATCATCTCTGCTGGAATTGTTTTGCATACTATGGTACTGATCAGCTTGTCCTCTTTCCTGTTGTCGAATTTGATGCCTCGCCCATTTTCCAGGGCTACTTTTGCAGTTACCTTCAAAGAAATACCCAATGCCGATCCTCTACCTGTTGCAATCGCGTTAACTATAGAAATGGCTCCATGCATAGTTGCTTTGACTTTGGTCCTCATGCTGGTTCTCCAAATGATCCGAACAGAGCTCTTTTCATTGCATCTGTAGGAGCAGACACTCCAGTCCAAATTTCGAACGCTTTTGCTCCTTGTTCTAACAACATTTCATATCCATGAATTATTTGTGCCCCAGCATACTTTGCATTTTCAAGCAAATTTGTATTTACTGGTTTGTACACGATATCATATACAATACTGTCTTTTCTCATGTGTTCATGATCTATCATGCTGTCCTCATTATTGGTTCCAAGGGGCGTTCCATTCACGATCAAATGTGATTTTGCAGCTACTTCTTGTATGTTATACAAATCTATAACACTACATTCCAAACCAAGGCTGGCGCCTATTCTTGCAAGCTCTTCTGCTTTTTTCTGGCTTCTATTTGCAATTAGTATTTTAGTAATCCCATTTTCCTCCGAAAGAGCAGCAATTGCAGCACGACTTGCGCCACCAGCACCTATGAGAAGGATTGTCATTCCATTGAAACTTACATTTCGTTTATGTAGCGGCTCAATAAAACCATAAACATCTGTGTTGTATCCCCTTAACATATCTTCAACATTCATAACAGTATTAATTGCCTTCGCCTTCTGAGCAGTGGAGTCAAGCACGTCCACATGCTTGACTATTTCTATTTTATGCGGTGTTGTGACATTGAACCCTGCTATGTTGACTGATCGGAGTGAAGAAATGGATTCTTCTAATTCCCCCCTTGGAACCCTAAATGCTATGTAAGTACAATTTAGACCGAGCGATTTGAACGCTGCATTTTGCATCGCCGGAGACAGAGAATGTTGAACAGGATCTCCTATGATACAATATGTTTTAATTTGACTTTGCATATGATATACACAACAATAAATTTATCATTTGCATTTTTAACGATCTTATATACTTTGCTACTATGGATATACAGATCTTAACCAAGTATAGCATATCATCGGCATTGATACATTAATTCTTTCCATTTGACAAACACTAGTATTGGTACCGTAACTGTAAACGGCCGTGCGTACGATGATGGCGGCACGTTAGCTACGAAAACAGAAATAATGAGATGGAATTTTTTTCCAGTTTGCAATCAACGCTTCTGATCTAATATGCAGCGGCTCATCAACAAGCCGTGACCTTGCTAGTCTGACGTAATCTTCAACTATGTCTATACCTATGTAATGTCGGCGGAAATGAAAAGCTACTTTGGAAGTTTGTCCACTACCAATGAAAGGGTCGATCACAGTATCTTCTTCATATGAATAAAGTTTCATCAGTCGATAAGGGATCTCTTCTGGAAATGGGCACGGGTGTTCAATAAAACCTGGGGGTACCGGAGCGATGTGCCAAACAGAATTCGCAATCTCCTTTGTCCACTCTTCATGTCTGGCCGGAAGAGTTTCTTGGCGTTGTGTTCTACCGCTGTTCACATCTCCTTTTCGTAGTACTAAAATGAATTCGTGCATTATATTAGCTCTATAATATTTTGGATAAGGGTTAATCACAAATGATCCGTATCTGTTTGTTCCACCAGTAACCTTATGCCAAATAATTTCTTCATGTAAGTTCCAATTGCCAAACGGCTTAACGAGCCTGGATAATAACATATGAGGAAGCGGTTGGAGTGTTCCATTAACAACTTCATTAGCAATAACGATACAACAATATCCTCCATCTTTTGTTGTTCGATAAATTTTCTCATTAAAAACCTCTACCATTTCGTCAAGGTACTCCCTAGTTTCCTGTTTCGTCTTTCCGCGATAGTAGACTTCATTTCCAGAAACATGCATATCATAGTCAATAGCATTTCCATAGGGAGGTGAGGTAATCGTTAATTGAATCGAATCTGATGGGATCCTTGATAATACCTCTTTGCAATCACCGGCGATTATTGTGTCAATTAGGTTTTGTTGAACTAGCATTCAATATTCAGACATACGAGCTTTCTCCATATTCAGAATACTTTAAAATAATAAACTTCGTGATAAATAAAAATCATTTTATACTATACTGATTTTGAAGGATACATTATTTTTCCAATATGAATTCCCTGACCTCTAACCCGAAATGTCGACCGGAAGACGTCTTTGTGTAAGCCAACACCTCGTCTCCAACTTTCACTTCGGTTATGGGTATCAATCTCCCGTCGTTAGTTATGAATTGTATAGTTTCTGCATTTTGTAAAATTACTGTCCCTGTCTCATCACCCATTGAAGCTCTGATTAATCTTAATGGTCGTGTCTCAATTTTTGATCTTCCAACGGCTGCACGTCTCGAAAATCCCTCTTTATTTACTATGAGTATCTCTGTACCGGATTCAATTTCTGAGAGATACTTGGTTTTACCGTCAGGTGTTATTGTATAACAATAGACGGCACCAGCGTTAACTCTAAATGGTCTTGGAGAGGTAAAAGAAGATCCTACAGACTCGTTGTGCACGAGAAACATAAAGTTAGATCTGCTTCCGATCAACATTCCTTCACCTTTTCTAAGTATCGACACAGTATCTACGCAAACCCTTTCTCCTGTTCCGACATCCTTTATGTCAATAATTTTGGCGCTCTGAATTGGAAATGTTATCGTCTCCAAATATTGTATGCATTCATTAACTTCGTTCACATTATTTGTTGGCAGTACAACGCCATCAACTCCGAGTTCCAAAACTCCAAGCATAGTCCTTACCTCGCTTGCATCTTTGGCAGTCGCATATACCTTGGTTCGAGATCCGTGGAGTTTCGCAATGATATTTTCTAGGGGAATAATTTTCCAATCGAAGGCTTCGACCACGACAAAATCTATCCCTGATTCGGCGGCCTGTATAATTGCATCTATGTCTTTGTTGTTTAATACTTTCTTAAAATAACCCGAAACTTTGCCTGATATTTTCGCTTTCTTTAATTCGTCAATGGTCTGGCAAATCACTGCGTCAGCGTCTTCAGATTCAAAAATCGTTTTAAACTGCTTTCCTGACACTAGTTTGGGATCGATATTCAGAAATGTGACACCTTTTAGACTTGACAGAAAATAATCCAAATCAGGTTCTGAAACTGTTGGTTTAATTATTAGCTCTCTGCTCGTTTTTGTCAAGGTGTATCAGGACCTCTTTTGGACTCTTGCCGTCTAAAATAATACTGCTTAACGCATGAATGATAGCAGGAGGATTTCGATGCTGAAAAATATTCCGACCAAAGGTAACTCCTTTCGCACCTGCTTCCATTGCTCCAAAACACATTTCAATGATTTCCCTATCCGTATTTGCCTTTGGACCACCTGCTATTACAATGGGTACAGGACAGCTTTTGGTAACTTTTCTAAAGGAATCAATGTCACCTGTATAAACTGATTTGACAATGTCAGCTCCAGCCTCTGCTCCTATTCTGGCAGTGTGAGCAACTACTTCTGGATCATATTGGTCCTTGATTTTTTCACCTCTTGGATACATCATTGCCACCAATGGAATGCTCCATTCGTCACATTTGTCGGAAATTATGCCCAATTTATGTAACATTTCTGGTTCTTCTTTTGCTCCAATATTGATATGAACAGACACTGCATCTGCACCCAGTCTTAAAGCTTCTTCAACACTCCCTATTAACATCTTTCTGTTCGGCGAGGGACCAATGGAAGTGCTACCAGAGAGATGAACTATTATACCAATATTAGTTGGTCTAGGCAATGTCTTAATAATACCTTTATTGACTAGAATACATGTAAGCCCCGAATTTTCATTTTGATAAATGACAGAATGGATATCTTCTAAACCAGAAATGGGACCATTACTAATGCCATGATCCATAGGGATGCAGAGCATCTTGTCTTTCTTTAAAATTCTGTTAAGTCGAATGTCTCTGCCAAAAACCATATGTAAGAGAGCATCTTGTAAACCTACTTAAAAGTGATATGTTTTGATAAACGAATTACTGAGCAGATAACGATTCAATAACCTATTCTAAATATTGCTCAACCAAAGCCAGTTCAAGTCTATTGATTTAAAATAAAATCATGGTTGTAGTTATACAATTTACAAATAGGCGCAGGTTCGAGTTTGTGTTTGTTCCTGTTTATAAGGTCCACTATCATTTGAATATTTTTCATTCTGGGTTTTGATTTTGATTTCTTCAAAGTGTTTGTTTCCAGCTTCCTTAATATGTCGTCTATTTGTTCATAATTCAAACCAATTTCATCTTCTGCTGTTTGACCCCTCCATAAACGAGGGCTGCTTTTTTTTTCTATAATCGAAATGGGGAGCTGCAAGTATCTTGCCAGCTGTCTTACCTCTGTTTTATAAAGGTCGGCTATAGGGAAAATATCTGCGGACCCATCACCGTTTTTGGTGTAATACCCTAGCTTTATTTCGCTTTTGTCTGATGTCCCCAGAACTAATCTGTGCATTATTCCAGCGTAATAATAAATTATGCACATTCTTAATCTAGAAGTAAAGTTCCCTTGTGCGAGTTTGTTCTTTGGCATCGCTGTTAATAACCTTCTTTTTACCATTCCTATCTCAACAACCTTGTATTTTATTTTTAGATTCCTTGCTAGTTGTTGTGCATCATATATATCAGGCCTGGGAGTAATTGGTGAGTCTGGCAAGATTAATGCAAAGACACAATTAGCTCCAAGTGCCCTCACAGCGAGGCTAGCTGCTATAGAAGAATCAAGACCCCCACTGAGACCGACAACGACACCCTCAGACTCCCTTTTTTCTACTTCCTTAGTTATAAAATTCATTATAACTCTGGCTATGTCCTGCAGTTCCATGGAGGATAATTGTCTAATCAAGCGAATTTATATTAAATGTAATTAATTCATGTAAAGGTTAGATAGGTATAAGCCTATTGAGATCGTCCGGTGAAGGTAATAAACTCCGCAATTAACTTAATGACAAAAGCAATTCCTCCAACAACACCCATACCTAGAAGTACTAGACGCAAATGTGTCATATAATCGTCCTTGCTTGTCTTCTTTGCAAGCTTCAATGTCTGGAACATTTCCACGACCTTATGCTCAATGAAAGACAACTTGAATTAAGAGGTGTTGTTTCGAGGGTAATTTGAACTTACTGATCATAAACTATTTTTAGGGTGTCAATATAGGCTTAGATTGAGTTTGTCGTATAAGTAAGCATGGGTAAGCTCATTTTTATCTTGAAAGAGATGTCTGAACTGCATATAATGGTTCTTTTTCTGTTCTCTGCATCTCTACAAACGTCTCAGTATTCTGGATTCCTTCTATTTTGCCAATACGCTCAATGACTATATTATGCAGCTCTTCAAGTGTACGCGCATTGATAGATATAATCATGTCAAATCTGCCGGTAACCTCTGATAATGATCTGACTTCTATGATTTTTAGAAGTTCAGAATGAATTGGTTCTTTTAATTTGGGATCTCTGTTAATACCAACTGTTGCCTTGACGTTGATTCCGAGAATACCTTCATTGACTATAACTGTAAATTTTTTAATAACCTGACGTTTTGCAAGACGTTTTATCCTACTGTAAAGAACAGATGCATTAACATTTACTTTTTTGCTCAACTGCGGCACGGAAATACTTGCGTCTCTTATCAGTTCAGATAATATCTTCATATCTAATTCGTCAAATCTTTGCAAATTATTTCAATTAAAGTTTAGTAGTCTACGTTAATAAATGTAATTTTTGTATATTTCTCAAAAAAGATAATGACATGTATTAGTTTGGTACTGGCTTGATGATTCCCATCCAACATAACCTAAGAATCATGTTCTATCAAGTCTTTCGAATGTATCTGAGTGTAAAATTTCGTCGGTTATTTTGGCAAGTGGAGGAAGAGGGAAAAAGAGATTCTGTCGTATGAACCCAAGTGGTTACCATCTGTGTCGAACATAACAATGGCTGGCTTTTTAAAAAATTCTTTCGCTATGTATGTCTTGTGACATACTTCACATTCAATAATTTTCATTTTCCTTGCTGTCAATCCATCGGTCGGTATATTACATGTGTTCGACTCTTTGGAGTACCTTCTAGATGTCCTTTTATATCTTTTGAATAGCATTATCAACATCGTAACCAGTTAATTGATGAAGAAAGTATCGATATAGAATTCATTATGCGTATTGGAATAAATTCTCTTACTATCTCTCATGCTATGTGTTGAAGTGCCCAATGATTGAGATTGTATTTTTGGAACTGGCTGCGTGGATAATAATGTCACAGTATCCGTCTCAGTAGTAAGATTGATGTCTACCATTGCCTTGTCAACATGGACAGATCAAGTATCGTCAGATTGACAGAACCTAGAATCACAATTATTATATATTTTGAGGAAGAATTATGAAGAGATGTTCGGAAGAGGACGAATAAAAGCTGGGGATTATCTTTTTGTCGTTAAGAAGGATCAAAATTATAATAACCTGATTATCGGACAAGCCCAGTCAGTTAATGGCAGCAGAATTTACATCAGGGGGATTTATGTTCGTCCTATCGGTTTGATTGAACGAATACAATCTGGACGAGTTACAGGCAGGCCACAGGAAGTTCTATATAATCCTGATCCAAATAACTGTATTTTTATGTTGATTGACAAAGTTGAGACAGGTGTTTTTAGCCAAGAGGTAGATCAGGATACTAACAAGGTGACGTGGATAAATGAAAAACGCTTCTATGTTCTTGATGGTTGGATAAGAGAGAACCTACCCGACATGTTTGCGGATGTGCTGAGAGCTAACACAGAACAGGATCGTTCACAGGCACGGCATATCCTTCTAGAAAAGATGAACTCCCTTTATGAAAAAGACCTCAAAGATCATCTTTATGCAGTAGCTAGAAGTACCAAAATTCTCTAACTATTTGAAAGTTTTATATTATGGTCAAAGATAGACGATCTTTGAATTATGGAATACGTGTATGCCGCATTATTATTACACAAATTAAAGCAAAATATAACCGAAGATAATGTGAAGAACGTTATAAAGGCAACCGGTGCTACTCCTGATGAAATTAGGGTAAAAGCGCTAGTAGCAGCCTTAAGTGAGGTAAACATAGATGAAGCTCTTAAGGCTGCACCGACGGCACTATCGCCTGCTGTACCTTCTGCTGCTGGAGGTGGATCTTCGTCAGCTACACCTGCAGCTCCAAAAGAGGAAGAAAAGAAGGAAGAAAAGAAAGAGGAAGAGGCACTAGAAGGTCTTTCTGCTCTGTTTGGGTGAGTATTTCATAACCTTGAACTTAGAATACTGGCCGAATATATACTTGATTACTTGATCACATCTTCCTTATCCTGCACCCTATCCTTGGTCGTGCTCCAGAAAATTTAGATTAGATATAGTATCTACCGATCTAGTCTCCATTGGGACGAAAGAACCGTCAAAATGTTTGGGCTGAATCCACAATTGTTATTTACTCATTAACCATATATATTTATTGTAAGAAAACGCAGTAACATATTACTGCATCACGTAACCTTTCTTAGCTGCCATATTTGCTATTATTTGTGCTCTGCCTTGTGCCGCCGTCAAAACAAGACCTGTCGTGTCATCTGAAAAATACTCTAATTGTGCAACTAATGCCATCGAATTAGACTGCGCTCTTGCAATCAGTGGTTTGATCGTTTCTGTTGTAGTATAGCCCACTTCTATTGATATACTGACCGCTGAGAGGAAATGATTCAGCAATTTATCACGATATTCTTTCAAATCTACTTTTAGATCGGATTCGCTGAAAAACATATTCTCTGTTATTGCAGAGTGAACAGAAATTCCTGCTTCAATTGGCTTGATGTTCAATTTGCTCATTAATGAAGCAAGTTTTTGAGATATCATAGTACCTGATTTTGCAATAACTGTGTCCCTGGACACCCAAATGCTGCCTTGTTCAATCTTAGTAGGAACATTGGCCTCTTTAAATTCTGAGAGTACGGGTCCGGGGGTGATGCCTGTATTTCCTGCGGGAATCGTGACATCTTTTGCTGCGATATCTCCTCCTTTTGCTGAAAGAAACACTTTATTCTTGTTTAAAACGAGATTCAATTTAAATGGACTAATATTTGTGAACATTAATGCACATTGGCCCTCCAGCCCATTGATCATTTTTCCCAAGCCTTGGACAGTTGTTACTTTTTCGAATGCTCTTTGAGCAACCTTGTTTTTGATGACTATGATTTTTATATCATTTCTGAACTTCTTTCGGATCGTCATTAGCTGAGTGGCACGAACTTTGGTTATCTTTGAAAGGGCAATGACATTATACGATTTTACAAGGTCTTGAAGATTCTGGTACATAATGCGTTTCTTTTTCGGATAATTTTTTTGGCGCCTGGATATTGTTACATCTGTTGTCATTCT
>DATDNG010000487.1:0-2460 GCA_036518375.1 Nitrososphaeraceae archaeon
TACAATAATGGATACTTGACAATGTGACGTTGCATTATCTAGAGGTACATGATATCTAGTAGTACCTGTGATTATGAGATTTTTACCTATCGGTACTAGTTGATGTTTGGTAGGTGATGTTATTTTTACAGCATTTTTTATATGCTGAGTAGTCTGTGATAAATGTCCATAGGGGTTCCGTTTATCTGGACTTTGCGGTAACAGATCTTGTCCTGTTCCAGGTTGAAATAGCTGGGCATACGAGATATTTGTCAAAACAGCAAAGGGTATTAATGTAAAAATACTGAGCAATAACGTTATTAATTCAAAATTCATTTATATTATATATTTGAATCCAGCATATATTATAACTTAACTAAGTTAAGTTATTACCATTTTTGGTGAATATGAGTTAAGTTATTACCATTTTTGGTGAAGTCAAAAATAACTCTGCTGACTCAATGAATTATGTAAAGGTAGTATATACCTTCTATGATGTTGTTGGGCACGGACTTTATACTAATGTAGTTGTGTTAAGGCCTGCAGTAAAGTCATCTTTTGAAATGATATTAAATGATGCACAACAAAGTCATCAAGTGAGTAATTACAAGCTGTCTGTTTCAGATGATAAGACGCAACCATGTTGATAGTAGCCAATACTCTTCAGTAATTCCGAATGAAATAAGCTAATGATGATTGAGTTTGCATATAACATATTCAACAGCAGTAAAAGCAGCTGGCTGCAGCTCTGACCTTTCATTATAGAGGCTATGTATATCATTTTGTAAGGCATCAATGTTGTGTTGATGCATATCCTCTACTTCACTTAATTTTGCAACATGGCTTCTCCTAACTTGCAAGCTCTTTTCTAATTCTTGGTTTTGGTACTTTAGATCGAGTTTGATTTTGAAGACAATATCTTTGAAGATTTGGCAGTTCACCATCATACTTGAGCACATTAGTTATACCATTTTCATTATGTATTCCTTCCCTTTATAGTATCCTCTGTAACTTTAAGAGTGATGGAATGTAATGCTTTTTTTCTTCATACAAGAAAGTTACCTCATAAAGACCTATAAGTTCCAAGCATTCTCTGCTACACTGTATCTTGTTACTTTGTAGTCAAGTAGAATTTTTAATATGAAGTTATAATACGTGAATGTGGTTTAAATTATTTTATCTATGGATGACCCTGTGAGGCTGCAATTAAAATAACAGATGATTTTAAGAAAAGATTATTCTTAAAAGCACTTGAAACAAAAGTAAGCTATATGATGATAACATCCTATCTAGTCTTGATAGTTTTACTACCGATTACTCGCTTCTTTTCCTTTTTACACATAATGTGATCTGCTGCTATGTGAATATGTGGATTATTTTATTTTCAAAATCTACCAATACAACCTATATACATATTATATACATTATACATATAGAAAGTTGATTGAGTCTTGAAAGAGAAGTTGACCAAATGCTAGATGATATGATGAGAAAAGAAGGATGGAAACGGTCCTATGCTTTATCTGTTCTTCGCAGCAAATTTGAAAGTGAAGAGAGATACCAAGAAGTAGCATATGTAGACAATCTTATCAAGAACGAGGGTGAAGATGTAGAGAAAGAACCAAAATTCGAGCCAACAACAAAGACTACAAATACAGTAGCAGAACAGATAACTGAAACAAAGGAACTTGCAGGAACAATACCATCATCAGTAAGGACACCTTCGAAAGCAACTCCACAACAAGAACTAGAAGAAACAATATCTTCAAAATCAATATCCAAGCAGTTGGACAAACAAACCATCCAAATCAATAAAAAGATAGCACAAATGCTTCAACCTCTTCAAAAGCATTTAAAATCAGTAGATAAGCAATCACAACTGATAAGGCAGCTGCAATCCCAGCTAAAACAGCTCCAAAGACAAGTTTCACAAATCCAAAAAACAATAGGTATGGGAAAGGGAAAGAAGAAAGATAGTAAGTAGATCACCACTTTTTATTTGCTTGACTCTTGCACTACACATGGAAATCGTGGCAATACGGTCAACAACATTGCACCCGGGCCGCTCAATGCTTCGTTCTTTTACACGGCAGAAACACCAGAATGAACGGAATTTTTTAAGAACCAGAGTATCAAGGCAGGGAATATTAGTAGATCAGTCTCACTGGTATATGTCAGTGCCATCCAGTTCAATGACTACTGACAAGGCCGCCACTAGTACCATTGCTAGGATGAACCAATCAGCCAAACCTTTCCTTTTCTATTTCTTACCATATCATATAATTTAAGAATAATCTACGCAGACTTTTGTGGAATAATATATACATGTTATACTATCTTAGCATAGGAGACAGTTGAAAAAACAAACTACTAATCGTACCATCATCATTATGATTGCTATTGTCCTTGTCTCTAGTAGTATGACATTTGGGACATTTTCTTTTGCAGTAAGCGATGCATACAAAAAGGGATGGAATATGG
>DATDNG010000488.1:0-6950 GCA_036518375.1 Nitrososphaeraceae archaeon
TAATGATGTTGTTGTCGCTATGCTAAAACCTTAAAGACGACGCACAAACAAACTACCAAATGCATTATCTAAGCAGAAGGATAAAAGGATATTTCGTAATTATTATTAGTATTTTTTCACTTGTGTTCATTACCTCGTCATTTGGAATCATGATGACTATTCACTATGCATACGGTCAAGCAAGTCAAGAGAATTCGGATAAGAATAATAATAATGCAAACTTACTAAACGTACAAAGCATACAAGCAAAAAAAGTCCACGTTGGAGATATAGATATTGCATACAAAGTCTTTGGTAAAGGTGACCCATTTTTGCTTATTAGTGGTAGCGGTCTTGTTATGGACGCTTGGGATTCCTTTGTTCTAAGAGACCTATCATCAAATCACACGGTAATTATATTTGATAACCGTGGAGTTGGAAATACGACAGCTGGTACTAAGCCATTCTCAATAGTTCAATTTGCAAATGACACAGCTGGTCTAATAGACGCTCTGAAAATACAAAAAGCAGATGTTCTTGGATTTTCTATGGCCTCTTTTATAGCTCAAGAGCTTGCACTTTTGCATCCAGAAAAAGTTAACAGGCTCATACTTTATGGTGCACCATGTGGTGGAAAAGAGAATATACCTCAAAGCCAAGATGTCGTAAAAATTTTATCTAATATTGTAAATAACCGTTTGCAAGACCCAGAAAAGGCTCTATCTGCCACATTTCCACTATCATGGATTAAATCACATCCTCATTTTACCTTCCCACAACCTAAAGAGACCATTTCACCTAGCACACTAAAACAGCAGTTTAATATTGTAGAAGACTGGTTTGCAACTAACTGGAGTGGTATTTGCAGTCAGCTTTCAAAAATATCTATACCAACGTTGGTCATAACTGGAACTGAAGATGTTGCTGTACCTCCAGCAAACTCCTTAATTATTGCGGCAAAAATTCCTGGCTCTTGGCTTGTACAGCTAAAAGGAGCAGGACATGGACTAATGTATCAGTATCCTGAGAAACTCAGCAAAGTATTGCAGACATTTCTTACAACAACTACAATAATACCGTCAAGTTGAACTCAAAGCAAGATGTTAAGATAGATTTAGTCTAAGCTTCGATATAGTAAAATCCCAAAGCTAATATCGTTACAATAATACATTCAATGTATTATGGCTATTCCGTTGACAATATATCCTATGGACAAGCAAAGATTACGTATTGATTCATTTGCTTTTATTGTCTTTGTATTTATTAGCTACCCTTGGTGTATCAATAAAAACAGGAGTCATTAGATGTATAGGTAGTATTGCATCCGGAGGTCCCAATCATGAAAATAAGAGAGATAGAAGTTTAATTAGTTTTTAAAGAGCTGTCATAGCTTGAGTGTACTAGCTCTCTCAATTATCCTTAAATGATCAGCTTCTGGTTCTGTAGTTATGTAAAGAAGATGCTCATCACCTAATGGCATAGTAATACGTTTAATCTTTTCGTATTCTGCCAATACGTATTTTCCTTTCCCTATCTTTGGTGCAAGAGTGCTACGAGTTTTCCATGAATTTACAGCCAGCTCAAGTGATTTTTTGCTTTCTTCAGGAGTAAGTAAATTCTGTACGCCTTGTCTATGATCTGAATGCATTATTTTACCATTTGAATCGCAAATAGTTACTAACCTTATCTTCGGATCTGTGTTCATAATATCTTCGTAAATACGCTTATATTCCATTACTTTCTCTAACACATTTAGTAAAGGAATTTAATAAGACTTTTGGAATGGAATTTTTGTAATATATGTTGTATAACCCAAATTGGTTGATGGTTAGGATTTGATTTGATTCAATTATGCATGCGCACCTGAAGCTGTCCCAGGGTTATATTTCTCTGCTAAGGAGTAGGTCTAGTTCTTCTTTTTTCTGCTTTGCTTCCTCTTTTTCATGTTATTTTGTGTATTTATTATCATGGACAACCTTGGAAGAGATCATATTGGAAGCAAAAGAAAATCTATCTGAATTAAATAAAATTGTGATGACATAAAACAAGGCTTTTTGGTCTGGAATTATCTTAGAGATCTTAGAGGATAAAATGGTCATTGCCAAGCTGAATAACTCCAACCAGAGCAGCCAATAAGGTATTGCAAGTGTTAGGACGTATCCTAATCACTTTAGTATTGAGGTGCATATGCCATTTAAAACATAAAAGAAATTGAAAACGATAACTTTACGAATATTATAGCAAACCCTATGTGTGTAGTCTACTCAATTTAACTGTCTAAATCGCTCATTTTACACGACTTTACTCAACCCTACTTTAGGCCTACTCCTTCTTTACATGTCGTTGCGTTAAATCATTCGTTAAATGATAAGCTACGATATAGCCTAAAAGCCGTTGCAAATGCCGTTGCTTATTGTTGCCTGCATGTCAAGCCTTATATGCTACAGTTGTATAGAAGAGTCTTAGGAAGATGATAGTGGAAAAACTCTTTTAAACCTTACAAACGGTTTTAGATAGTGTATTATTATTACATTATTCATTGAAAAGCTTTGTTTTACAAAAGGAGCAGGATTTGAGGCAAAAATTATATATAAATAAGAGGAAAATTCTAAATTTTACATGATAAATATATTATAAGGTATAAATAGTGATTTATTTTGGTCCATTATTTATTACTCATAGTATATCGATATGTCTTCAAACATTGAAGGTTATTCATATTTGTAAGATAATAGTGTGTGGTGAACTTTACATTATTTTACAAAATGCCGTGTTAACCATTTGTCAACATACCCAAATACCGTAAAATAATAAATAAATAATGACATTATACTATAACACTTTGGTATATAATTCCTCTGAAGTACGATTCTAATTCTAATTCTAATTCAAGAACTAAAACACCACTTGTGGCAAATAGAACACCACCAAAGATTGTTCCACTTTATGAACATATCGCATCACAAGTTTTCGAGTCAGGACTAAACCACAAGCAGCGTGACCAAGTTAGGAATGTTTATCCTGTCATATTTTGCGAGGTATGGTTTTATCACAAACAAGCTCATGCGATAGCAGAACAACAAAAAATAGCAGGTCAAAGAACCCCTGTCAAAGAGATCGATGGCACCTTATGTCCAGGACCAGATTTTAGAGGTGCAATATAATGGTAGGAATATCATACACAGATCACCCATCAAGAATATTAAAGACAGTAAAAATGCTCAAAGATTGAAAAAATAAACTATATGAATTTGTTTTTTGCTGTTATTGTGAGATCAACTGCTGTTGATCTGATTGTTCTATTGTCTTAGGCTATGGATATTTCTCTAAAAATGTGTGGTTAGACATTGCTAATTGTTCTAATCGAGCTATATCCACCTTCTCTTTCTTCCAATGGCAGTTGTAGCAGATAGATCCCTTTGCCAGAGTAGTGTTTCCAGTAAGGTTCTACCACTTAGAAAGAACTGATCAAGGCCAATCAGCTATTGCCATTCGTTCATTCATTCAATGATTTGAATGGCAACCCTAATCTGTTACCATGGTTGGGGAAGACTTATTAGCAAACACGTGCAGTGGTTTTGGTGATCCAGATATGTCTGGTGAACATCATCAACATAAAGAAGCAGGAGGAGGATATCAAAACAGCCTTACTCCTGTTGCATGGGCAATATTGGTAATGGGAGTATCTCTTGCTGTTGTAATACTTTTGTATGTTTGGATTGGTTATATAGGACCTACTTTCTCGTCAGATACGCTGCAAAGACAGCAGCAAGAATTAAGACAACAATTCCACCTTCCATATCGACCTACTATAACAGATCCAAAAGTACTTCAGACACCTCCTTCTGAAAGAGGATTACCAGGATATGATAGTAATCCTCAATAAATTTTTGATACGACCTTGCACTTGATTCTTCAGGTAACGTTTACGTTGCTGATTCAGGAAACCATCCCATTCAAGTATTTGCCCTTGATCCTTGATCAACAGTAGATGACAAAGCAGATTCTTCTTCAGCACCTTTCTTGGGTCTATAAAAGAAGTGTATATCACCTTGTTCTAGAATCTCGGCATCATACAACTGTTATCATTATTACTATTGGCATTGATTTGTTTTTCCTGTTAAATCATATGCGATCTTACATCTCTTAATATAGCGATAGTGATAAGTTACATTCTTGACAAATATACGATAGCCTATCAAAATCAGATGATAGCGCCATTATATCATGGCAGCGAGGGCATTAGTTATTATTCTTCTATAACCATTATGGCATTAGGAGCATCGTCGTCAACGACAAGTGATGCAGGACTAAACCAAGTCACAATTCTAAATAACAAGGGCATGTCTCTTTATAACTCCGGTAGATTTAATGAATCCATTGCTTGCTTTGATAAGGCTTTAGTTATAGATCCAAAAAACGTTGCGACATTGGATAATAAAGGATTAGCTTTGTTATCTGTCAGTATAAATAACTATACTCAGGCTATCACATATTATGACAGAGTACTAACCATACATCCAAAGAATGTAGCTGCACTAGATAACCGAGGCGTAGCTTTCTACCATTTAGGAAATTATACAAAAGCCATTACCTACTACGACAAAGCTTTGGCTATAGACCTAAAGAATGCTGTTGGATTAACTGACAAAGGTAATGCTCTTAGTGCGTTAAGAAACTATACAGTAGCTATTGCATAGTTCTTGCAATAATTGGTAAAGGCCATGCTCTTGATAACATAGGAAACCATACAAAAGCTGTGATGTATTATGACAAAGCTAGCTGTCCATTAGGTCATCTAGTATTTTCCAAAACAAGTATTTTCCATGCGTCTCTATTGCAAAAGAATACAACTTGCACAAATATCTTCAAAGCCCATAGTAACAATAGCAATAGGCGATGAAAATATAAGCAAAAATAAAGACTGTTCGTAAGATTAAAGGAATAATCTGTTGTTATAATAATTTTATATATCATCTTAGGCAATACTTCAGCTAAATGCAATTTACGTCATGGAGAGAAAAAGTAATACGATTTTTTGAACCTTATGATAAAAGGAATAAGAATGAAAAAGTTGTAACTCAAAAGTCTATACCTGAATCGGCAATGACTCAAGATAAAGATGGTCATGCTTATAAGGATGGCACAATAATGCTCTTTCCTACTAATTTACATTCTAGCTCAGAATGGTGCCTTACCAGAGAATCAAATCCAAATTCCATCCCAACTTTTAGTACTCACAGCCATAATAAAATTGCCAGGAAAATCGAAGGTAATCGATCCTATTGGAATATAAAAAGTGGAATCATTACATATAGAAGTAGCAAGGAAAAAGGTAGAAGCTGTAGACTAAATCTATTTCCAAGCACAAAAAATCAAGTTTATGATTGGCATTCAGCAGTAAAAAAAGGATATATTGGAAGTTTAAGTGATCTTAAAAATCAGGAAATTACTTTTGTTGGTCGCCTTCATAAAAAGGTACATAAACATTTGGAAACTAGTATCAAGATTCGTGGAGGATATCATCATAGTTATGCACCCGATCAGGCTGCATGCATAGCAATGTCTGTTTCCCACATTAATACAGGACATGCAGCAAGGCGTGCAAAAGAACTAACTCATCCAATCTATGAATATGAAGAGTTACCACCAAAATTTGAATTTTTTACTCAAGAAAATGTTTGGTTTGGCATGAAAATAACTAGCTGGAATAACAATAACAACAATAATGATGATGATAATAATAAAGACAATAGTGTAACAAATCGTTGTTATATTGACCCTGATCCATTTTTGGATGATGGATGTCTTGGGAATAATTACAGATTGTACTCCGAATGGATTGACCATGGTAATGGAGAAAAATATAAAGAGGTTGTAGATTGGGCAGGCGGAGTGCCCATAACAATAAGAATAGATGGATGGGATTCTGTTGATTTTTATGCATTAAATGCTAGAGAAATCATGTGCCCACGTCAGTAAGTTCACTTTGACCATTGGGAAATCCAGCTCCATAACCATCACCGTATAAGGTTGATTCAATCGCACAGTTGTTATTGCATTGCTATCATCTTCATCAAGCAACTGAACGTTATGGTAATCACGGTATGTATGTGAGTATTCTTGACAATAGTGATCGAATCTTCTTACCACTTCCTTTTGGATTTAGTAGATTGGGACTTCAATTTACAAACTCGCACTATGTTCAGATTGACTATTATGTAGTTAGGGAATTGTTTCTATCGTTTAGTAGTGAGGTAACATGGCTCTCACATATTACCTTGTTTATAATCCATGATGACAATTTGGCTTCCATTAGCAGTGTTGCAGTATCACTAACAAGATATTGAGTATATTATTCTATATTCATTTTGTGTTTTATACTGCACATGAACTTTACTCACTTCATCTTCTGATCCCCTTATTCTACAGGGTAATTTAGAATCATATTGCATAATAGATTATTTTCTTCTTCCACAAATATTATAGTATTTAGAATGGCAACAGATACCGTAGCTATAGATAAGGACGATATATTTATGTGCATTAGATGGTACTTTTATAGATATAAAATGATAACAGAGTAATAAATTGGCTTTGATAATTTCAGTGATACTCTAATTTTTAACGTATCGTTATAGAAGATCAACAATATCAGATCAACACAATATAGGATATAATGATGGATGCGATGGGATAAACATGCCAAGGAACATAATTCTGAATATCTGTCAGGTTTTATAGCTGGAGAAAGTGCCATATGCACTGTAAGGTGCATAAGTCATATTTGCAGAATGTAAAGGTTATGGTCGTTTCTTTGTGACAATACTAAATGATAATCCATTAATCCAATACTATAAAAAAGACATAACTGGTGATTCAAAATGATTATTCTGATCTCTGGACTTGCTAACTTCTTGTTTTGTAACTTCAATACTTATTGCAATGGTAATAGGTGGTTAGAATCAATC
>DATDNG010000489.1:0-4606 GCA_036518375.1 Nitrososphaeraceae archaeon
AATGCTTTGTTGCATAATTCAGAAAAATCGTTATAAGATGACGACTTTAGCAATTCTCAAGAATGGAGCAAATACAATTTACTCTCTTTTGAATGAAGATTTCAAATTTGTTGACTAATATCAGATTCATGCAACAATGCAGTTCCCAAAGTAAAATAGTTTCAAAGTAGCACTCCATATTACTACAACAAGGATATAATTACTATTTTACTAGTCTGCTTGCCCAAAGTTTAATTTCACCCCGAACAAACAATTGCCATCAATAGTAATGAAGTTTGACGGCGAGATTACCGATCCTGTCCATAGGTATATTCGTTTCTCCGAAGTCGAGAAAGAACTCATAGATACGGCAGTCTTTCAACGCTTGAGAAGGATCAGGCAACTTGCGGGAGCCCACCTAGTTTATCCTGGTGCTCAGCATTCTAGATTTGAACATTCTCTAGGTACAATGCATGTAGCAGGGTTTGCAGGAGAAACGCTCATTGCCAAAGGATATCTTGATGATGAAGACAAAGTTCAAAAATTACGTTTGGCAGCATTGCTACATGACATAGGCCATGGACCTTTTTCTCACTTATTTGAGGAGGTATTGGAATTAAGACGTAGGATTAGTCATGAAAATGTAGGTAAGCAAATTATTTCTAAAAGCGAGATCAGTGACATTTTAAAAAAACATGGTCACAATCCATCTGATATATGCAAGATATCATTTGGCGAATACAAAATAAAGTTTTTCAATGAGATTATTGCTGGTGGACTATCAGCAGATCTGATGGATTATTTACCAAGAGATGGATTATTTACAGGAGTAGAGTACGGCAAAATTGATTATCACAGGTTGGTAAGTTCGCTTGAAGTAGTATCTAATGGCCACCTGGCTATTAATCGATCCGCGCTATATTCATTTGAGTCAATGTTGATCTCAAGGTACGAAATGTTCAAGGCAGTCTATTTTCACAAGACTGTGAGATCAGCAGAAGTCATGTTATTAAATTCAATGGCATTGGCTGATGAACATCTGAATTTAACAGATACATCAATAGATAACTATCAGAATCTGACTGATGAAGTTATCCTAGAACGTATATGTTCGCTTAAGAATGGTAACAAAATTGCAGTCAAATTAGCAACAGATTATAGGAGTAGGAAATTATTAAAATGTGTGTATGAGAAATTTGTTCACAAGCGTGATAGGTTATATAGCAAAATGGATAGGCAAGCATTACAGAATTTGGGAATACAGATAGCTGAGATAGCAGAAGTGAAAGAGAAATCTGTTTTTGTTGATGCATCAAGAGCTCCATCAATGCCACTGACTCCTACTAAAAGAGAAATAAATTCAGTATTACTTGTAGATAAAGACCGGGCATATGAAACACCTGTCTCTGAAATTCCTCTTATAGATTCCATAACTGGCTTTCTGGATATGCTGAGGGTATATACAACTGCTGAAAACAGAAATGCAGTAGAACAATCTATTAAAAAGGTGGTCGGCAACGAGGATTATGAGTAAAAGTAGAATAATCCGCAGGAATAGAATAGTTATCAAGTTAAGTGGCAGTATATTTAGCCACGAAGCACGGGAGATTTCAATCAAAAAATATGCTCAAATGCTAAGCCATATTAACAAAAAGATACAACCTGTGATTATCACAGGTGGAGGCGTAATTGCACGTCATTATATTAATCTTGCTCGGAAGCTCGGCTCTGATGAAGCAAGCCTTGATATTATGGGGATCGAAGTATCACGATTGAATGCAAAGTTGTTGATTGCAGCTCTGCAGGATCTGGCATATTCACAAGTTCCAATTGATCTTGAAAATGTAGCAATAGCAGTAGAAAGTGGTAAAATAGTGGTTGTGGGTGGTTTACATCCTGGCCAAAGTACTAACGCTACTTCTGCATTGATAGCTGAAAAAATAAAGGCATCGACCTTTCTAAATGCTACAGATGTCAACGGTATTTATGATTCAGATCCAAATACTAACAAAAAAGCAAAATTATTCAAGGAAATAACAATAAAGGAATGTATGGATATTCTTGGGAAGGGAAATTCTATGGCCGGGACATATGATCTTATGGATATTGTTGCTCTAAAAGTGATAGAACGTTCGAATATTCCTACCCGAATTTTGCGATCAGATGTAACCAATATCAAAAATGCAATTAATGACAAATATTCAATCGGTACTGAAATCGTAGCAATCAAGAAATAGTTTTGATATTGCCTTTAAATTCTGACATTCCATCTTTTATCATCTTTTTATAAATTTGCTGTCCTTTTTCTAATGGTAAGGGCTTTGATTGTGCCTTTGCATAGCCATCTTTATCACAGATAAATAACATTGCTTCATTAGGCCTAACCATTTTACCGATAAGCATTTCTTCTCCTACGGGTTCAAATCCTGTCTTTTGTTGCTTGATAGTATAAGTTAGCATTGCAAATCCTGCATAGTCGAATAGCTTCATCTGAGCTTTTCTAGCTCTTTCTTGACCCAAGATAGCTGCCTTATGATATTGCATAACTTTTAACAATTCTTACTTAAGGTAAGACAGTATATAACCCCTGCTTGTATCCAAGTTAGTGTTTCTTACGCCTGCCTATAAAGACCATTATAGTATTATCTACACTACAACCATGATTATAGATAACAGTATCTCATTATTATTGAAATTGCTACGGAGTTTAATGCCAGTCTGTTTTATGATATCCATAGGTAGTTAATCGGGAGAGATTAAATTCGTTTAATGAAGTGAATACGTAGTTAATCTGGTATAACCAACAACTAATATATTGAATAATGCGATGATTGCTAGAAAAAATATTTTAGCAAATGTGTACTTCTACAAACGCTGCTATTGTTGTAGAAACTGAATATTCGGAAGCACACTCGACTGCATGTTGCATAACTCCGTGGGTGAGTCTAATTTAGCAACCATTAATCTTTAGGGGTCTCTACAATAAATAATGTTCTATAAAAACAGCTGAGTTACTAGTTTGGTCGCTTTTTCGTCAGACTCTTCGATGACTGTTGATTGGACTATCTTCCAGCGCGACTTGGTAGCGTCCAAGTCCACCGATCTGTCCAGAGGTCCAATCCAACATGTTTTCGTAGACTTTACTACAGTTCGACATATTTTTTAAAAATCCACAAAGTTATACAAATCGATACAAAATTAAGTGTCTATTACGAAGGAGCAAAATTAGAATTTCTTTATACTATTTCACTAAGTAATGCTAATAACTTATTCTACTAACTTCTATCTTACTTCGGAGAGCGAATCTGCCTAATTACGTCCAAGACAGCATCCGCGTCTTCGGCTTCTGGATCCAATTCAAGATACCAGTTTAGCATTTCCAGTGCTTTAATAGATTTTCCTCTCTTTAGGAATATCATACCCTTATCTCTAATAGCGTCTGGATTATATTGATCTATGGCAATTATCATCTCATTTGCGATCTCAGCTTTATCCAAATCTTGGGCTTCATAATAGCTTGCCTTCAGGTTATTTAGCATTCGTATCATAACTTGTACTGCTGTTGCTTTTTCAATAAACGCACGAGTTAAAGTGACGTTTTGATGAGGATAAAATTGATCAAGCAACGCTTTCAGTGCATAGTCATCCATTATTCTGCCGCCATTAAATGGGTCTATAATGATCTCACTATTGTCATCCTCCAAGATGTGTTTGACCAAAAAGTGAGCAGGAAAGTTAACAGGATATAATTTGAAATTTACTGAATACGCAATACGCATATATAGTATTGACAGCGTAATTGGAATGCCAAATTTATGTTGTAACACTATGTTAAGATAACTGTTCAATGGATTATGGTAATCCTGCACATTTGCTTTAAACTCCATGTCTTTAAAGAGAAAGTTATTAATTTTTTCTATTGTTTGTGTAGGACGCAAAGGCATAAGTTGCTTTATTGACTCCTTTAGATCTTCTCCAAGGGCGTCTATTTTTTTCAGGGTGATATTAACATCTAAAGCTGGATATGCAACGATCCTTGATAAATGTAAAGCATATTCTGCCAATCTATCGATATTGTTCGATGAGGCAGCAGAATTAACAACACTCACTTTCCAATCTTCAATTAAAGGCTGGAGGTTATTGATTGACAATATCTGTATATGAGATGGTTACTTACTTAAAATTTTGGTGCGTTATTAGTGAATATTATATTCTTCAGATAATGTTTATGATGGATAACATTAGACTTCCAAATCTATATCAAGGTTGAATATAATAGGCGATGATGTCTGTTCCACAAATATTAAACGATTGCCGGTAGTAGTGTCAATCATAAGAACATTGTCCAAGATCTTTATAGATTTGTGTAATAGACGGTGATTAAGAGATAACCGATACTAATAATAATTATGGATTCCAATTGATTCCAGATAACTCCATCTTGGACAATTCGGTAATTCGTTATAAAATTGATCAGATGACAGATACTGGTGTGAATGTAACTCTTGCTCTTAGTGAAGATGTGGAGCTTGAGTCTGTTTCTCAGCAGCAGTTGATGCTAGAATCTATTGATCGAGCCGTTTCAGATAAAGAAGTTAAAGAACAGATCAAACCAATTTTAGAAGCT
>DATDNG010000490.1:0-5693 GCA_036518375.1 Nitrososphaeraceae archaeon
ATTACGTGTAAATAGTGTCATTCGTATAATATTTGCAAATATATCTTTAATGCCATCGTTGTAATATTTAGTAATCCTTATATCATAAGTGCCCTTTGAGTTAATCAAATGGCACAGAGATTACAGACAATTGAACCAGGAAATCACATAATTGCAGTTTATCCCAATAAAGATGAAAAATTTAATGAAGCCTTTGCCTTTTTAAAAGAGGGCCTGCAAAGAAATGAGGTTATTGTTCTTACAACTAGCGATCTACCAAAAGATGAAATTCGTGCCAGGATGAGAAATGAATGGAAAGTAGATGTTACAAAATTTGAATCAAGAGGAGATATTATCATTAGAACTACTGAAGAATTATATTTTCCAGATGGTATGCCAAATATTCAACGTACAATAGCATTATGGTCTACCTTGGTAGAAAATTGTCTTAGCAAAGGTAAAAGAGGAATTCGAGTATTTGGAGATATGACAGCGTTTTTTAAGAGCGGGTTTACCAAAGAATTGCTGGATTATGAATCATGTTTGGAACAAAGATTTAACTTTCCTGCTATTGGTATATGTGCATATGATTCTAGAGATATCGACAACATTACATTAGATCAAATAAGACGTTTACGACAACATCACCATCCAGTATGGATGGAAGATTAGCAACAACACATCATCAATAAAGTTATGATTTACTTCCTCACAAAAATATAGAGAAAAACTAGATTCATATAATATTGTTGCTCTTAAGCTGCTGGAAAAATCATCCCAAATGTAGTTCCCTTTGTGTAATCTTCATATACCCTGTCTCCGACCCAAATCTTGCCTTTATATTTTTCAACCAATGTTCTTACTATGGATAAACCTAATCCACTTCCCTTTGCTTTAGAATAAAAGCGTTCAAACAAGTCTTTTTTCATCGAATCGGGTATGCCTTTACCATAATCAGATATGGTTATCATCCAGTACTTTGCTTCACCAATAAAATAATCCTTTATTAGCACGTCAACTTTAACTTCTGAGGAGTCTGTATATTTCACACTATTAGAAAACATGTTAATGAAGATTTCCTCAAGCAGATCCTCAGCAATTATGTTAATATCGGTAGGATTATGACCGTATGCCACATTTACAGAAATTCTAATTCTTTTGCCATGTGGATTATTGTCATATAATGTTTGCTCTATAATAGAATATGCGTTATTAATTACGTCTGGAAGGTTTTTTAATGTTAGTTTTAAATCCTTTTGTGCGTACAATCGTTCTAGTCTACGTACATTGTCTACAAGTGATTGACTTTTAGTCAGAGCGTTTTTTGCAATTGTAAGACATGAAAAAATTCTTTCATTATTTTGATATAAACTATTTGTATTGTTATTATTGTTTTTTTCAAATAGAGATGCTACAAGATCCAAACTACTTCGTATTATCTGATAATAATTTCCTATATCATGTGAGAGTACATCAAACAAAAGTTCAGAGTGTCTTTTTTCTTTTATGATTTTATCATAACTTTCCTTTTCTTCCCATATGATATCAAAACAACAAACTGTATTACTGACTGTAGAGATATTTTTTGAATACAACCAATCATTAACGGAAAAAATATTATTATTACCATCTTTATTGTCTTTATCGTATTGTTGCTTTTGTATATCAATTGAAAAATAAAAAATATCTTTCTTGTCTCTGATAAAGAACATTGACGAACTTGCTGTAGTTTTAGGCAAAGATAACTTTATAGATTTATATCCAACAAATGGAACTAACTGTTTTGTCAGCTTCCTGCTATCTTCATCAAGCGAGCATAACAACTTGATTATGATGTTCTTGCTGAGTTTCTGCGATATTATGTGGTCAATTATCTTGTAGTATGACAAGAATCGTAAGGACGCAGATCCAGGCAGCATTATATCCAATTCGGATTCTACCAAGAGTATAAATTCATATAATGCGTCAAGAATTTTTTTATCCATTTTTGGTGGATTATTGTTATCGGTGTGGTCGTCGTATAGCAAGTAAGATCTTTGAAATTGCTGAAGTATATGAAGACTTTGCCAAAGAATTGGAGCATGCAATTCAAGAGGGAGAAACATCAGTACTTGAAGTTATAAAGAGGAAGAGAACTTAATTTGCTGGAGAAATGCAGAGGAGCCAATCAATTTAATCAGGATGCTAGTTGGACTCAGACATTACAAGCATGTGGATCGCTTAATTCGCTGCTCAATGCTGCCGCCCCCATGCCAAGATATGGGTCTGGACTGGTCCATAATTTGCAAGCCCAAAAATAAGCTATGCAACACGTTACTATCAACCCTACTATAGTTAGATTTAAACAATTCAAATGTTTAAGCAAAGAAGAGATTGAATCAACTTTCAGCCTACTTTTATTGAATTAGTATATGCGATAAATGGGATTGTAATGGCTAATGGTTTTATGTCATAAAATCTGAAAAGGTACTTTGCTTTGAATTATGGTGTTGAATGCTACGATTACAGAGAAAGGTGATAGTCTGAAGAAGCTAAGATTTTATGAGACTCCTAGTATTGATTTCAATATTTGGAGATATTTCCGATCACTATAATCAAAAATAAATACAATTTTCTTCTTGAATTATCGTTAAGCGTGATGATAAACAATAGCTACAAAAATGGCAATAGAAAATACCTTATGATCAGAGTACCGCTGAACAAATTGTAAATGGGTTCTTGACAGAACAAGGATCGCTATTAACTTCCGCTATTATTGCAGTTGTTCAGGCCCTAAGAGAGAATCCTGATAAATATGCCATTATTTTTGACAATAGCAAATACGACAACAGCAGTGAATATCATGAAGCGCTATGAGAGGTAGCAAGCTCATTCCTGAACATCTTGTCAAACCAGATTGTGGATAAGACAAAGGTTGCAGCAGTGCAAGAAAAATAATATTATTCTGCTACAATCATTGTTTTTCCGTTAGATCTCTTAATGGGGCGTTAAAGAATTCTCTTGCCACCTCTAGAAGTGTTTTAAGAGGTCTACTATCACATCTCTTGTTGCCTCTTATTCTCCTGTATTCTTGCTGTCAAAGCCATAAGATGATCTCCAATTGGATCGTTGCTGCTATTATGATTCACATATAGTTCGAAAAGTTAAGTTTATTCTGGGTTGAGTTATGTTTTTAGCTTTGCTATGTAACCAATTGCTTTGTGTAGCATTCTTCATTATGTACAAGTTTAGTTTGCTTATGCGTAAATGAGAATTTTCGTTCTGCTCCAAGACTTAACGAAGCAATAGTATTGTTACTACTTAATGGTTTTTCGTCATCACTATGCCAGCCCTACTTCATTTCCAATATACTATAAACTTTGAGATATCTTTTTAATATTCTCATAATATCCATTCAACGTGATAGGGATTCCTGGACTAAGGGAAATAATAATTGGTATTATTGTAATAAGTATAGCCCTTGTGACGCACTATGTCATATCGAAAGTAGATGCAAAACTCGAATATTTGTATATATTTTTAGGAGAAATGTTTTTGCTCTTATTTGTGTTGTTTTCCCAATTATCTGAAATTCAAGGTTTGGTACGGGATCACAATGCCTATATAAAAAAATATCTGAATAACCATTATTTGCTTTTTGAAAGCCTTCAGAGAAATCTGCACCGTGTTTTTTGGAAAATGAGAAAAATTGCATGCTGCGAGGTTCTGGCCTTTGTGATAGCAAGTGGGATAATAATTACAGGCATTTCATTGCAGTTGATGATAAATCCATCACCAGTTCTGGCATCTCTTCAGCCAAAGCAAAACATAACCTTGGCCGTCATCTTTAATGATTTTAACAACCATCAGGGTAAATTGTTGCTAGATAGTGCTATTGATAAATTAAGATCAAATCATCCCAACCTTAACATAAATGTAAAGTATGTGGAAACCACTGATCGACCAGTCCAGCCAGCAACCCTTGGTACCCATGATCAGTTGTTAAGAGCGATAGCTAATGGAACCTCTATTGATGTCGCAACTATAGATCAAATATGGCTTGGAGAGTTTGCTCAAAAAGGATATTTGACAGATCTTACGAATCGTAGTACTAGTTGGGGGAAGCTCTCTGATTTTTATGGACAAAACATCGAAGGAATGACATATAATCACAAGATTTATGGCATATGGCCTTGGACGGACGTGAGAGGAATTTGGTATTGGAAGGATTTATTGAACAAAGCTGGGATTGATCCCAATTCCTTAAAGACATGGGGCGGATATATAGAATCTGCAAGAAAACTGAATTCTTTTCTTCGCTCCGAAGGAATCGAGGGAGTCAATCTCGCTGCAGCTGATCAGTCTCCTGATGTATGGTACCCATCTCTATGGATGCTTGGAGGACAAATACTTACCAGTAAGAACGGACATTTGTTCCCAGCATACAATAGCTCAGCAGGAGTCAAAGCAATGGAGTTTATCAAAGCTCAGGTCGATGCAGGCATACAGCCACAAAACAAGTGGCTTGGTGGTAAAGAATTTGCAAATAGAAATTTTTCAGTGATGATCGACGGATCTTGGATGCCATCTTGGATACCTAAACATGAACTTAGCGATATAGGATTTATTCCAATGTTTCCAGTGCCTACTGGCAATACCAACACCACCACATTGATGGGAGGATGGGAATTTAGCATTCCAAAGACATCTACTCACAAGGACATAGCATGGGAGCTGATTCAAATCATGCTAGAGCCAGGAATTTTAACTCCATGGATAGCAGAACAAGGATTTCTGCCCACCCAGATAAGTATTGGCCAAGGCTATAGCCCTTATATAGATCAGCTTAGAAAATCTATTCCATTTTTTGATCAGATGATTTCAATGGTTCCTGAAGCCCAAGTTAGGCCTAGTGTTGCAGAGTATCCAGCCATAGCTCGTGATATACGACAAGCAATAGATGAGGTTTGCTTTGGATCAAAAGATCCTAAACAAGCCTTGCAAGAAGCCGCCGCAAAGTCTGCAAAGGCTTTAGGTTGGTAGCAAGAATATCGACCTTTACCTTGGGCTTAATATAGGAATGGGTAGAAACCTTGCAAAATTAGCAAATATCTCTAACTCAAGAGTAGCCCTCCAAGTAACATGAAATGCGCTTTTTATAGTAAATATGAGTTCATGATATTCTCACTTTAACCACTAGCCATATTCTCTTCTGATTTGATAGATGACTGATTCTAGCTATAAGATTTTACATAATGGCAATAGGAGTTATGAACCACACAACTCAAAGACTGTTGTATATTACACCTTTGATCTTTAAATCATACACATTCCAAATTTGCTATGCTCAATGTGACAGAGATAGATTTGTCTAAAAACATGACGTTAAATGAATTTACTAATAAATTCATTACAAATCCACTACAAAACTACACGGACTACAGACAAAGTCTAAGTACTCTGGTGGGTAATCCTGCATATCATGTTGAATACGTCTTCAAAAATAAATCCAATGAATCTAAGGTATTGAAGCAATGGACAGTCAAAGGTGCCGACGGATATATTATATCCTATATCGGCGATCCAACAACTTACTCAAATAATCTACAAGTTGTAGAAAAAATGATTGGTTCTATTGAGATAAATATTGGTACAAATAAAGGTTCTATATTTAGAACAGGGGATTTTTTGAAATATGAAAACTCTAATCACAAAATAAGTATACACTATCCTCC
>DATDNG010000491.1:0-3701 GCA_036518375.1 Nitrososphaeraceae archaeon
CAAAAATAATGTCAAACGAAGCTTCATACCTTGATTTCTTAATCACTTAGGTATGCGTATACACGGTACACACTTTCAGGATCTAGGTGAGAAAGATATTCCATAAGGATAATCGCGATAATGAGCCATATGAAACCACACTTGCCAAAAATTACTTACTTTTTGGAACAGAAGGACGGCAATAATGGCGCTGATGATAGTAGCAGCGACAAATCCGGTTAAGATGCCCCTCAACAACAGCTATATACAAACAGTCTATACTAGGCTAATATTGAGGGTCAGCAGGTTAGATTATACTTACATATAATTATTCATCTATTCCTTCAATAGGATAATCGAGCAATTTAGGTATTTAATTGAATAGAGCACAAAGGCTTATATCTGTCTAACACAAAAACAAAAAGACAAGAGAATAACGGTAGCATGTAATTGAATAGAAATCTGTACGATACTTCTGAAACTTCCGTGCTCTTTTGTAACAATAAAATGAGAATATAGAGATGACAACTATAACGAAAACAACAAGAACGTTTCAAGAGTTAGGACTGAGTGCAGAAATAATTAGAACACTCAAAGAAAACGGATTCGAAGAGCCTTTTCCAATTCAAGAGTCAGCTATACCATTAGTTTTGAAAGGCGTGGATGTGATAGGTCAGGCACACACAGGAACAGGTAAGACTGCGGCGTTTGCGCTGCCAATATTAAACAAGATAAAGATTAGGCGAAATGGTCAGATACAAGCATTGATACTGGTTCCTACAAGAGAGCTGGCTTTGCAGGTTACAAATGAAATCAACAAATTTGCAAAATACACTGGAATAAGAACTGCTGCAATCTATGGTGGACAAAGTATTGGACTTCAATATAATCAGCTAAGAAGAGGTATACAAATAGTAGTTGCAACACCAGGAAGATTGATAGATCATGTAAAACAGGATTCAATTCGTCTTGATAATGTAAAATATGTAGTACTTGATGAAGCAGACAGAATGCTCGATATGGGTTTTATTGATGATATAAAGTTCATATTATTTTATGTAAACGAAGACAGACAGACCTGCCTATTCTCCGCGACTATGCCACCAGAAATAATAAGATTAGCTCAGGAATATATGCATGATCCCAAAGAAGTAATGTTGAATCAAGAAGAGCTAAGTCTTGATGCAATAGAGCAATCATATATTGTCATCCCAGAAAGAGAAAAATTCAAACACCTTTGTAATTTCATTAAAAAGAGAGACAAGAAGCAAACAATTGTTTTTGCTGCTACGAGACAGAGAACACGAAGACTTATAGACGAGCTAAAACAAGAAGGTTTTAAAGCAATCGCTATTCATGGCGACCTTTCTCAAAGGGAGAGAGACAATGCAATGTACCGATTCAAGAGAGGAATTGATGACATATTAGTGGCAACTGATATTGCAGCAAGGGGAATCGATGTTCCGGCAGTCGGACATGTTATCAACTATGATATTCCAGCTGAACCCTTGATGTATTTTCATAGAATTGGGCGAACTGCTCGAGCTGGTGCTACAGGTAAGGCCATATCATTAGTATCACATGATAGGGTTGAGGACTTTAATAGAATTTTGAGGAAGACACAACAGCCAATACAGAGACTCAACGAAGAGATGGGGATTACTGTTCCCACTGTCAAAGAGCGCCGATATGGTAGACATCAAGGAGGGCGTGGTTATTGGCATAAAAGTAATAGAAACAGAAGTCATCGTAGATCTGGTGGTAATGGAAACATACGCAGCAGCCATAGAGAGCACAGAGGTAATAACCGTAGCAATAGATATAGTAGTTCTTCGTAATACTGAGTTACCAACACACGTTCGAAAGCGATTAACCTTATGCAGGTTTTGCAAAGCAAAAAGTTCTCATAAATTTAATTTAAGGACTTTACAGGGATATGGAGGCGAAACAGAAAGTTTTGCTAAAGTAATGCACAATATTAATTTCATAGATAATAATATGGATTTATATAACTAAGTGAAGGTTGATGTGATCCGTATTCAAAGACATTAACCGAAGAGCAGATACCAAGAACAATCAATCTGACCGATCAGACGTTGATTTTAGAATTTTGTCCACATTGACTTCTTTAATCTATCTCTGGGTTGCTTGCCTTATTAAGATTGTAAATAATGCTATCTGCTATAGTTAGCATTCCTTTGTTCTTGTATCAATTATGTATGGGTTTGCAAATATCTCTAATGCCTGTCATGTTCTTTAGATGGATCCAAATACACTATAAGATATTGAATACCAGCTTCTTGAAGTAATTCCATTTGTCCTAATACCTCTTCTGGCGTTCCATATATTGCAAATTCGTTAATTTGTTCTTTTCCTTGCCATTTCTTTGTTGTCGTCAGTTACTACAAGGCCAAGTTTCGTTTTCAAAATAGATTCATAATCCCGGCCTACACTTCCGCAATGCTCCTTTAAAACACCGAGTTTTCTTTTTACCGTTTCAACAGATCCAAATATATTGCATGCATCAGCATACTTTGCCACAATCCTCAAAGTCTGTCGCTCTCCAATTCCACCTACCATAATAGGAGGTGAAGGTTTCTGTATAGGTTTGGGATTACAGTATGCATCTTTGATCTGATAATACTGGCCATTAAAAGAGGTTGAAGGTTCCTCTGTCCACATTTTACGTATGATTTGTATTGCCTCTTCTAATCTTAAGAACCTCTCTTTAACTGAAGGAAAAGGGATACCATATGCTAATGATTCTTCTTGGTTCCAACAGATCAGTAGAACCACAAATGCTGACAATGCTTCTGCCAGCTGCTGTCGTTTGAGATATTACATTCAAAAAGATAGGTCAAAATGTTTTGTAAAGCGTTCAAAACATAAGATTTTTAATGGAATGTAGTCTACACAATAATATATTTATAGATCATCTCGCCTTTCTATATAATAATAATTCTTGCCATCGGCCTCATCCACCGCGACTGCTAGTAGTTTAGAAAAGACAGAGATAATTCATGGTAGTGATAATGTGATAGATGCAATGGTACAATTTGCCTCCAAAACAAAAAGTAGAATTGATGTTTGTGTAGACCATACAAGACCAGAATTAACAATCGGAAATGTACAACTAAGAAAATCTTTTATGAATGCTAAAAATACAGGAATAAGGTTAAGATGTATAACTGAGATTACCAAAGAGAATATCTCATATTGCAAAGAGCTCTTGCAAATAGTTAGTGAACTTCGACATTTAGAAGGAATCAAAGGTAATTTTTATTTAAGTGAAGGTGAGTATCTATCTCCTGCAACTTTCCATACAAAAGGAAAGCCAGCATCCCAAATTATCTATAGTAATATAAAAGAGATTGTTGAACATCAACAATATATCTTTGAAACTCTATGGAACAAATCAATACCAGCCAAAGATAAAATAATAGATATTGAAAATGAAATAGAACCAGAATTCCTTGAAGTTATTTCTGATAGTAAAGAGGCAACTAAAATTTACGTAGAGCTTGCAAAGTCTGTAGGAAAGGAAGCTCTATTTCTACTTGCTGATAGTAAAGCTATGCTTAGAGCAGATAAACTAGGAGTTATAGATTATCTCATAGAAGCCTCATCCCAAAGAGGTGCTGTTGTAAAAATGATCAGTCCTTTAAATAAAGAAAATTCAGATATTATCAAAAGAATATCAAAGAACGCTCCATCTATCACAA
>DATDNG010000492.1:0-3827 GCA_036518375.1 Nitrososphaeraceae archaeon
AGTGATATCAATAGTTATACTACTATGGGCATTATATCATGTACTAAACAAGATTATAAAACCATGTGCTACGCCTGCTTGAATCCTGAATATCAATCTTACCATTATATAACAATATTATTAAACTAATCTGTATTTTCGTCAAATAGATAGTCAAATGGCAGTCAAACAGTTGTTAAACAGAAATTGTACTAGACAAGGCGCTTTATCTATCCAGTTCTATCTGACGACGACGATGATAACTAGTCACATGTAGAGTGTTCATTCATCGATAGGAATAATGATCTTTATCAATAATTAGGCCTAGAATTTCCTTAGGATCCCCAGCTTGTTCTACACCTGCTCTGCAAACTTTGGTAAACAGTATTTGTCATTTCTTTCATGGATGATAAGAAGTGGAGTAGGAGAGACATAATGTGTATATGGAATATGGGTACTAAAGGTACTAATAACAACTTACAAGACACACTCCGTTAATATTTTATATACTTGCCAATTTAACAGTAATTTGAATTGATTCATTGACTATAACAGCAGCATCAGACAGAATGATGGGAAGGACTGAGGTATTACAAGGTGAACAGAATGTAATAAATGCAGTATTACAATTTGTGTATAATGCAAAGAGTAGAATTGATGCATGTATAGATTATAGTAGGCCAGCCTTAGCAATTCACATTAAACAACTAAAGAAAGCATTTCTTGATGCCAAAAGTAGGGATGTAAGATCAAGATACATTACTGAAATTACTGAGAATAATGTTGCCTATTGTAAAGAGTTGATAAAAATAGTTGACGAGCTTCGTCATCTAGAGGGAATTAGAGGAAATTTCTATGTAAGTGAAACAGAATACATTGCTCCTGCGACTTTACATGAGAAGGGAAGACCAGCATCTCAAATTACATATAGTAATGTAAAGGAAATTGTAAAACACCATAAGCATTACGTTTTTGATACGTTTTGGAGTAGGGCAATGCCGGCTGAACAAAGGATAAAAGAGATAGAAGAAGGAACAGCAGCAATATCTTATGAAACTAAAATAGCGCTAAAATACCAATATCAAATATTCAAGAAACTAAAAAAGTCCATCGAGACTGACCAAACTAAAAAAATAAGATTAATCCTTCAACCTATAATACGAAAACAAACTGAAGATGTACATAAACAATCAGAATTAATAAAGCAACTTCAGTTCCAAATAAAACAGCTACAAAAACAGGTGTACCAGATTCAGAAAACTATAAGCACAAAGAAAAGATAGTAGAGACAGAATTATTATTGCTGTCTGTTCTTATCAAAGATTAAGAAGATGGAACTATTCTGTATATCGAGCCTGCAAGTGTAAGAACATAGAGATAACCATCATTAGGTCCAACCTGTAAATCTGTAATTCCATCATCAAATCCACTAGCAAATAGTACTGGTTGACTATCCTGTAGAGTATTTGCAATCTTGTTAGCTAATGTATCATTAAGAAGTAATCCTGTCCTATTCTGATTTAGTTTAAAATCATATAGATTGCCATTTCTGATATCTCCTACAAACATATCGTTTTGATATTGCTTACCTAGCTTTGCAGAATCAAAAAACTTGAGTGCAGTAGGAGCTACTGGTTGAAACCAAATGAATTCAGGAGCTCTGTATTTTCCTCTTCCACCAAAGTCCATCAGGTTAGAAGATGACGATGGGTTAAGATTGATAGATGCTGCATTTTCATTTCCTATCTTCCCTTCTGGAGTCCAAAAACCCTGTACCTGTGCCCAGCCACTGTTAAATCCAGGTTCAACAAGGTTTATTTCATCTCCATAGTTTGGACCATTTTCTGTATCCCATAGTTTTTTAGTTACAGGATCAAAATCCATTCCAAAGCTATTTCTTATTCCATAAGCATAGTAATATTTGATCATAATGGAGTTTTCAGCTGCTTCGTTACTAGTGCTATTACTACTACCATTACCTACAGTTAGTCCTGGTAACTCAAGTGGAGAATTAGTTACTGGTCGACCGTCCTGGCCAACTACAAGTATGCCACCAGTGCCATCTACCTGTGGTCCATCAACCACATTTTGGGCTTGAGTTCTATGAGATTTAAGATCACCAATAACAACATATACATTATTATCAGGACCAACCAGCACTTTGCCTCCGTTATGGTTAGAACTAGGGGCAGCAGGAAGGCTTAGTAGAAGTTTAGGATTAACTAACTGACCATTTAATAATTCATATCTATAAAGGACGTTGGCTGCTGGTTGTACTCCATTAGTTACATCGTCACCAATTTTCCCTCCTCCAGATTCTGTAAAGTATAGGAAGACATATGTAGGACCGTTTTTATGTTTTGCAATGGCAATTCCTAACATACCTCTTTCATTTTTTGTTGCAACAGGAACTTGAAGCAAAGACTGTTGAGATATCGTACCATTGATAATCTTCTGTATAGTACCGTCATCTTTCTCTAAAACCAATATATCATTAGGACCCAAGAAAGCCATGCTAGTAGGTGATCTTAATCCCTGTACAAATAACTCTACCTTTAGATTAGGATCCTTTATCACCGTAGGTTGAGCTAAAGCAGCATTAAAAGGACGTAGTATTATTATTCCAATCAAGATTATTGTAACTAACTCGAAGGATAACAGCAACTGAAATTGAACAGATTTAGCCATGATGTAAATTGATAGCATATTGCATAGAATCAATATATTTTTATCCCTTTTGATAGCCTTTGCCAAATATCAAGTACATCTATGTTCAATAGGAGGAACTCGTTAGTCCGTGTGTATTAGAAGATTGAATTAATAATATTTGTTATTATATTATTCTAATAATGTTACAGTCGGCTAGCAATACGACAATGAGCAATAAATCAAGAATACGATATGTTGGTCCATTTGTCTGGTACAAAGTAATATTTTATAGTTGTTGTCACCATTCAACCTATAGATGTCCACTGTGCATAGAATAGGATAACTATATCTCATTTGTTGTAGTACGTAGATCATGATGGGATATATAGAGACAAGAAGTCCTTGATATTTTCTATAGATTAGGATTTTGTTAATATTGGATAATGAATCACTCATAGAGTTGCAGCTAATCTGACGATGTGGAAGCTAAAAAAGATGGAGGGTTATCTGCTGCACTCGTCACATTAACAAACAGATCTGATAGAGAACATAGATAGAACCAAAAATAAGATACTGCTATAGTACTTGGCCGAGGAATCATTATAGAAGCTATTCTTAATGGTGACTGAAAATAACACCATCTCGAGCCCTTTTTCTTCTCCTAATACATACTTGAAGCTACCCAAGATTGTGTTTCTTTTGCAAGAGGCTCTGTATCTCTAGGAACCTGGTCAGGATGGTCTAGCAAAGATACAACAGCCAAATCGTATCTGACATTATTATAATAATACTTATATCATTCCGTCCATTACCGTACTACTAATATAATAAACATGCCAAAGCCTGGATATAAATCCATCACAGTAAGCGAAAATGTATATAAAAAGTTCTTTGAAGTTTATGAAAAGAACAGAAAAGGATTAGAGCTCAAAGGCATAATGAGCTTTTCAGGCTACCTTACAAGCAGGATGGAGGAGATGATGATAAAAGATGAAGTGTTTGCCAAGCACTCTCCTTTTATAGAAAAAATTGCAATAGATCAGAATCGAGTTATACTTAAAGATAATAAACAAAATAGAATTGCAGAGGTATTGATGAATAATGGAGAATTGCAGTGTCTTTTAGATGATGAGAGATCAGACTGTGTTCATGTAGGTTTTGTATATTCACTTCCTGAACTATATTGTATTATCAGCTAT
>DATDNG010000493.1:0-3512 GCA_036518375.1 Nitrososphaeraceae archaeon
TGGAGATGTGAAAGTTGTCGAGAGTTTGTACGACAGTATAGGTGTATTGGATGTGGTTTTGAAGGTCCTTAAATATGATTAGAAATATGAAAATGGGCCAGCTTCTTCTGATCCATTCTATGTTAAGTAGATTGTAACCTATAGAGTAATAGTAGTATGATGATGCCTAGGAATAGAAAATTCGATTATGTCTGACACTAGTATTGAGAACGTCTTAATACTTCAAGGTGGAGGTTCTTTGGGTGCCTTTGGATGTGGAGTATTCAAAGCCTTAGTAAACAATAATATTAAAATCCATATAGTAGCAGGCACCTCGATTGGTGGCCTGAATGCTAGCATAATAGCTGGGAGTAAGACAGACCATCCTGAAAAGGAAATGGAACAATTCTGGCTTGAACTAGCTGAAGGAACTTCAAAGTTAAGTTCACCTCTCATGGGCTCGTTCTCTGAATATCCTACTATTACTTCAATTTCTCAAGCAATGTCAATACTGTCATTTTACCATTCTGCATTGCATGGGAACGAAAAGGTCTTTGTACCCAGGTGGAGACCTGAACACTTGTTTAGTGACCCGCAGTACTTGATACCAGACAAGTGGACATATTTATTTGATCACTCACCTCTAATAAAGACTTTAGAAAAATATGTTGACTTTAAGAAGTTACAACCAAATGGTAATCCTAACGCACGACTCATAATAACTGCAGTTAATGTGTTGACCGCAGAACCACTAACATTTGATAGTGCCATGCAACAAATAAGTCCAAAACACATCTTGGCAACAACTGGCTATCCGACATACTATTTTAAATGGGTAGAGGTAGAAAAAGGAGTATATGCTTGGGATGGTAGTTTGCTAAGCAATACTCCACTAAGAGAGGTAATAGATGCATCTCCTGTAAAAGATAAAAGAATCTTTTTGGTCGAAAATTATCCCAAAAATGTTGACAAGCTACCAGAGAATATACATGAAGTACAACACAGAGCAAGAGATATTATGTTTAGTGATAAAACTATGCACAATGTCCAAATGTCCAAAGCAATAACCTACTATCTTAGGCTTATTGATGATCTTTATAATATGCTGGAACGTCATTTTGATTCTAACGATAAAAGGGAGAAAGAAAATTTTGAAAAGATTAGAAAAAGATATAAAAAAGTATCAGAAAAACATGGAGCTGAAATTAAGAGTATACATTACATAACTAGATCAGAAGAATCTGCATCACTATATGAGAATGCAGATTTCTCTAGAAATACGATAAAGAATTCTATTAAGGATGGAGAATTAAAAACTAATGAAGTATTAAAGAATATCAAATGAATTGATATTAGCGTTAGTAGTTGTCGTTGTTGGCAAGCTTGACTTTTGATTTAGCACAGATTTAAAAGGACTCAATGTCCTGTTGTAAGGACAGCTCGAAATCGTGCCTTGCCGCTCATCATCAGGTCAAACGCCTCTGCTGCATTTTCTAATGGAAAGATTTCATTCATAGACCGTACGCCAGAAGGTGCACTAAATGCAAGGGTATCTTGAGAATCAATGGATCCACTAGGCCTGCCTCAAGCACCTCTGCTTGCCAATTCTTACCTGTCTCATTTAGCGAATTTCTATATATATTGTCACAAGTATCTTATCTTGAGAATTAATTGTTGGTGAACATGAAACAACAGCAGGAAGAGGAGGAGGAACGCACGTTTGATTTAGTAGTTATAGGAACAGGTACTGCAGCTTCTACAACCGCGGCAGATTGCAGTTCTGCTGGCTGGAGTGTGGCTGTAATAGACTCACTTCCATTTGGCGGAACGTGTGCTTTACGCGGATGTGATCCAAAAAAAGTGCTTGTCGAAGCAGCTAGAGTAATAGATTCAAATCAAAGACATGAAAGCAAGGGTATAATCGGTTCAGAAGCAATTCACATTAAGTGGTCTGATTTGATAAGGTTTAAACACACTTTTACTGATCCTTTCCCAAAAAGTAGAGAGGATGGTTACATTAATGCAGGGATTGCGCCGTTTCATGGTCACGCGCGCTTCATTGGTCCAACCACTGTTAAAGTGGAAAAAGTACATAACAATAATAATAATGATAATAATACAAGTGTCCTCAATAGTAGACATATTCTAATAGCTACAGGTTCAAAACCTATGAATTTAAGTGTTCCTGGTTCAGAGAACATCATTACAAGCGATCAATTCCTAGACTTTGGACATGACAGATTACCTGACAGAATTGTATTTGTCGGAGGTGGATATATTTCATTTGAGTTTGCACATATTGCTGCACGAGCAGGAGCAAAAGTCACAATTCTACATCGTGGTAAAAGACCTCTGGAACACTTCGATCCGGACCTTGTAAACAGATTGGTAGAAAGAAGCAGAGATATAGGAATCGATGTCAGATTACGGTCAGAAGTCAAGAGCATTGATAAGTTATCATCAATATTGTCGTCATCACCATCAACGAAGAGATCTAGCAATCATAGTCATAAGCTAATTGTGCATTATTCTTCTTCTTCATTAGATAATTCAAAACATGGTGGGAACAATAATGAAATGTCAAAAGTACAAGCCGACATGGTGGTACATGGTGCCGGTAGGGAACCGAATATTGATACACTTGATTTGAATGCAGCCGGTATAGAATATACTCATAAGGGCATAACAGTAAATCAATATCTGCAAAGTGTTTCAAATCCAGCTGTTTACGCGGCAGGTGATGCTGCTGCTAATATGGGTCTACAACTAACTCCTGTAGCAAGCTATGATGGAGCTGTTGTAGCCAATAATTTAATCAAGGGCAATACTCTAAAGTCCAATTATACTGGCTTGCCCAGTGTTGTATTTACTATTCCTCCTCTTGTTTCTGTAGGTATGCAGGAAAAAGAAGCAAAAGAAAAAGGACTACGAGTTAAAATTAACTATCAAGATACTTCTGGCTGGGCATCATATAGGCGGGTAGGTGAAACCTGTGCAGCATTCAAGGTGCTAGTAGATGAAGATACAAACAAAATATTAGGAGCTCATATCCTAGGTCCCCATGCTGATGAAATTATTAACATATTTTCAATAGCTATTAGATTAGGGCTCACGACAAAGGATCTTAACGATCCTATACTTTACACTTACCCAACTAACTCCTCAGACATACTTTATATGCTATAATAAATTATCAATATTCAGGGACAGTAGCATAGACAAATATAATTTACTTGAAGATATACAAAAGATAAATTCTTGTGGCTCCATCAGCGTGTTTACATCAGATACCTCGGTGAGTATTTATTAACTTATATCTCATTATTGTAATAATGGTTGAGAGATGTTAAGATAGAGAGAGCACGCCTCATCGTTTTTTTAACAACTCATTTGTTTTAGCTTCTCCTTCTTTAATCGAGCTCTTGATCGTCTCAGGTGAAAAATCTGCATTTTCGTACATATGAGGATATGGTTCATCACGTGTTATGTAAATGATGTCTTTAATTTCAGCTCCTCGTTCTTGCTTGTATTTT
>DATDNG010000494.1:0-3569 GCA_036518375.1 Nitrososphaeraceae archaeon
TCAACAATGCTATTTCTACGCTGAACTTCAAGTATAAGCACTACAGCTCAAATATAGATTACTGCACTTTGCTTCAACTACATACATCATTAACTAAAGAAGATGCTAAAACTTTGCTAGTAAATACAAGAATACTTAAAAGGATCTCAATTCTTAATAAAAATATTTGACATTCAATTTTAAAAAAGCTATATTTCTTATTTCTATTCTATTATTTCAATTTAGCATTATATCTCCCCAGCAGAACAGGGGTTTTTCTTTAGCATCTTCTTTAGTTAATGATGTATGTAGTTGGAAAACCGATAAAATTAGAAGTTAGTCATATCGACTACTACTACTTCAATGTTTACCAACTTATTCTCATAGAGAATTAATCATCAAAAATGCCAACACTTGATTGACAATGAAATTGGAAGAATTTCATAAATATGATACAGTTTACATTAATATTGTCTATGCCGCCTTGGAATAAACAATGAACAATAGATTAAATTATAAAGATGTAATATCCGTATACTAATTTATGGAACGTAATAAACAATCTTTACGAGCAGATTTAAGTTGGCAGTTACAATTATGCTTGAAAAGCAAAGATTTACGTCTAATCCTTCCAGATAGAAGGAGCTTATTTTTATGCTAGACTACTTTGAAATGGATCGTGTAATCGAAGAACTTGCGAAGGCGTATCCTGCTCAATGTGCAACCACGTGGTTCAAGATAACAAAAAATCACAAACCTACCAGAGAACAATATCGTAATAAAGTAGTAGAATACATGAAACAATTTGAATACTTACTAGCTACTTATCCGCAAAGCCTTGAAACAGATAAGCTAAAAGAAATCGTTAAGAAATCACTAGATAATGAAATAGAAAAGGTGCTTCAGGGATATAACAACGATGTCGAAAGGCGTTACAAACACTACGTTGAGAACCCTCCATCAGAATCGAAAAATATTTTGGAAAAAGAACAAACTGAAAAACGTCCCTACAAAGATGCTGCTTTAATAGAAAAAAATCAAGAACATGAAGAAAATAATACAGGCCAAGAGCGGGAACAACAAGAGACTGTAGGGGAGCCCCGACGTAAGAAGAAGAAGACAATAATGATATCAGGTTAAGCTCTTCATAAATGGTTAACAAGAAGATTTGGATTGGTAAATATTCCAGGCTTCTTTTATGACATCTCTTATACCTTCGATCGATGTTTGATACATAAAGGGCAATGTCTCTTTAGCCAGATTATTCAGATAGTTCTGTGACTGTACAGTTAGGTATTTGATGTCTCTTGATATAGTGGCAGAATCTACTCTTAACTCTTTAGCTATTTCATAGCCCTTCATTCCTCTAGTCAAAAGAGCAAATAGTTTCTGTCTCCGTTCATCAATGGCTGATTTACTATTCGCAGGCATGTTATCTGCAGGTATTGCATATAACCACGCACAAAGCTAAAGCTTTTTTGCATAAAGACACTTGTTAACATAATAACGATCCTTTGATTGACATGGAACCGCAAATCAATTTATTTAATCCAAAAGACAAAGCATTATCAACGGTATATCATAATGTTGAACATCATACTGCACTTGGAAATACCGGAGCACAAAAGGAATATCTTTACCGTCTAATTACATTCAGCGAGACGTTAGTAATGAAATACTTCCTTTATGTGATGCAGATGCTGACGGTAAGCCTGATTTAGGATTAACAAGTAATGATTGTAAAGCTATGGAGAGAGGGTTTAATCATATGGGATACATGGGCTTTATAGATCCAACTACCAAGAAGTTAATGGATGATGGAGCAATGAATTTAGTAGTGAATGATTGGAAAAATGAAACCAAATAACGTAAAAAGTTAGTTCGTGCTCTTGTTAGCATGCTGGCACTCAATTTTTGTACTAGAACTGACATCATATTTTTTGACATCTAGTCCAACATAGTAGAGAGAATTTGAAATAATAATGCAAAAACTACTCCTTCTGCAATAGGCCTTCAGCAACAACTTATTCTTGCGATATATTATTCTAATCTCCTATTATAATATACTTTCTCTAGATGTAGTTGTCTTGATATATCATGTAATACCGTTTCACACTGATAAACCAGTTATGTATTCAATAACTCTAATGACTTCTATTAAATATAGAATCTTTTTAGAAATCGTTATACAATCTAAACGATAACTCTTTGATGTACTTCTATGATAGAGAGCAAAGTGAAAACAACAATAACTGATAGACATCATAGAGCTAATTCTGTAACATATTACCATTGTTACACAAGATCTTTTGCACATTTGAAACTAGAATGAATAGATATTATAATCTGTTATCTCAGAAACCACGCTGTTGCATAAATGTATAATAAAATCTTCAAATTTGCTGCTTCCATAGGTGTCTGTCAATTTGCTGGTATAATTGGATCCGTATTCACTGCTTCGACAGTTTCTTCTTGGTATCCTACGTTGATAAAACCTAATTTTAGTCCTCCAAGCTGGTTGTTTGCACCCGTATGGATTTTACTATATTTCCTAATGGGCATATCCTTATATTTAATATGGCAAAATGGAGCAAGAGACAATAAAAAATCATTGATTATATTTGGAATTCAATTGATACTAAATGTTTTTTGGTCGTTCTTGTTTTTTGGACTAAGGTCTCCTTTGTATGGATTAATTGATATTCTGTTTCTGCTCATGGCAATAATATTGACAATAGCGCTTTCATTTAAGATCTCTTCTTATGCCGCAATCATTTTAATTCCATATTTGGCATGGGTATGTTTTGCTACAATTTTAAATTATTCGATCATATCATTGAACTATTTACGCTAGGCAAGAAAGTCTCAAATCATAGACTTCATAAATAGGAGTCTATTTTCGCAAGTCTCTGTATTAGATGTACAAGTATGAAAATTCTGTACGTTGGAAATAGATGAATCTGAGACAATCATTGTGCATGCATTTAAGACTAGTACTTTGGAAGAAGGAGGGACAGATAAGACGCTTTGCAAAATCAGAAGAGATGTTTTCTCTTAATCAAATCTAATCTAATTTTATTGTCTCTCGCTGTCATTTTTATTGTCGGTTCATTATCTACGTCAGCTTTAATTATACCGCCTTTAATGCGGCAAAAAAGAAGATCAGATGGAATTTGACCAAATATTGGTCTATTGGCTTCTTTTTTCAACTTGTTAAGCCATTTACTTTTTCCAGATTATCTTTCTATCTCATTTGATTTATTAGTTTGAGCTTTTATGACCAACTCGCCATTAAATACCCACTTAGCGCTGCCTAAATTCTGTCCTTGTGGCCCAGCTGCCTTCGGAATATCCACCTCAAAGTTTTTAAACCCATACGATATTACTGCTTCCTTCCCAGTAAGTCTATCGAAAAGCTGTCCCATGAGATCTGCCCACTGACTCCCTTTTTGTTGGTGTTCATATTGATTTATCTCACTCATATAACATCGAATGAATTCCTTTACTTATAACCATTGCAGGTAAAAACATACTAGTGCCTAATTTATATTGTTGATCTAATTCTGCCATTTCATTTATTTCTCTATTTT
>DATDNG010000495.1:0-2218 GCA_036518375.1 Nitrososphaeraceae archaeon
ATAGTGAGTCCTGTAATTATTGCACCCTGAATTATTGCAGATATTATAAACCTGTTACTCCAAACTCCATGGATAGACATATGACGACAACCTTAGTATAATTTACATCATGCAAATAATAGTTTGTATGAAGCACTGACAATTGTATAATAAGAGAAGATATAGTAATGTAACTTGTTAGTATTCTATTTTCACTCCTATATTTTTCCTAAGTTGCCCCGTTTCGGGAGTATTGCTCTATTTCCGTATGATGAAAGCATATCTATAGCTTTAATTTGCTCTAATGATTCGGTTGAGCAATTGCTGATTCCTTTATTTTGTTGAGTTGATTTTCATCTGACAATAATCAATCATTACCTTTTGATACCATACAAATAATTTTTTAGTATTTAGTATTTAGTATTTGTAATATGATCGAATTGTTGTATCCGGTACTATACTAAAATATAGATCTTATTGGCAATTGATTTTATACTCCTAAACATTCTTCTAAGACTCAAGCCAAGAAATTATAGGTATAATGCATTGTTATATAATATAAGGTTTTGGTACTTCCATGTTTAAACACACATCAATCATTTGTATAATCAAATAGAGCAATAGATATTACCTTTTGCATAACTTTACATCCATGAAAATCTCTTCTGCTTGTATTGTATCCTTAGCAGTCTTGAAGCCAGATTTGTTTATCATATTTGTGTTCCTTTAAAATCTCCTTGTATATCAAGGATGTTCTATTATTTTATTCGGAAAATTATGAAAGGAAGGACTTGCTTCTAATGCGTCTGTTGCAAGCGCAAAACACGCTGCCCAGCTAATTTTGAATGAGTGAACTATTTTATCTTGATTAGGAGAATAATCAGTATCAAGGTAATGATGCTTACTATATGATGGCAAATTTTTTCAAAGTAAACATTTTCTTCTTCAAAACAGATAACATCATATACTTCTTAGCTGGACCCAAAATTTCTTATCCTCCAAGTTTACAGGACATGAAGGTCTACAATCTCTTTAGCAGTGACATATTTGATAAAACAACATCTTGATGCTCTTACTGCAATATCCAGGATATTATAAGAAGAGCATTTTTAAATAAACACAATACGTTCCGTTTCTTCTACATTTAAATAAATGTCCATCAAACTATCACTTTTATGGCTAAAAACGAATTTGTAGAAGTTGGAAAAGTAAATGAAATTCCAGACGGAAAGATGAAACATGTAGAAGTTGATGGAAAAGAACTATTAATTGCAAATGTAGGCGGCAAATTCTATGCTATAAGTGACAGATGTGGTCATATGAATGCCTTGCTTTCAATGGGAAATTTAACAGGAACAACTATAACATGTCCTTTTCATGGAGCAAAGTTTGATGTTACCACAGGAACGAAGCTTTCTGAACCAATCTTAACCCCATCACAGGAGATGGAACCATTACCAAAAACATGGCAAACATTTTTCGAAAATGTAGGTCAACTTATGTCCCATATCAAGACATATGATGAGATAGTTTATCAAACTAGAGTGGAAGGAGAGAATATTAAAGTTAGATTATAATAATAACTACCAAGAGAGAATCTTGAGAAATATTACAGCTCCACTAATAGTACCGACAAAATGACAATCTCAAGGTTTCACTTTGTTTTACCTGTTATCAGGAAACCAGAAGGTAGTATATTCATCCAATCCCAAGGCCATCCTTTCACTTACTAGCTCTCTCTCATAGTTGTCTCTTTGCTTTGTTACTTTAGCTAATTCTTCTCTTAGTTTTTTATTGGTTTCAAATAATGGTCTGTTTGCATCGTATTCTTTAAGCAATTCTAATGTAGCATCATAATCTTCTAACGCCTCTTGCTTTTCTAATCTTTCCTGTTTTATTTCTTCTCGTAGGCTATGGCCTACCTTTAGAGTATCTTATAGGGCGTGGATACAAAGTAACGCTTAACAATATGTCATCATAGCTTTATGAACAGGCTGACAGGAAAGCATTCCAATCTTTAGCTGTTTCCTTCCCTGGTGGGTAATGAGATCTTTGGTATTGGATAGGCATATAATTTAGTGGAGCTGAACAGATTGCTTAAACGAAATTTACCTTAACAACAACACTAAACTCCTTATACTGATGATTTTATTTGTATTTGAAGTATCTCTAATGCTTTGTCGTTTTGCCAGATTATTTTATACTCTATAGTACTAGTAACATTTGAGATGTTATTGTT
>DATDNG010000496.1:0-2098 GCA_036518375.1 Nitrososphaeraceae archaeon
TCTTATGATATAATAGTTGAGCAAAGTTGAGTTTAAATAATAACAAACAGTTTCTCATACAACAACTAATGTGGATGGGTATATCTATAGCCATCAGCCTTACTATCTCGATGTTATTGCCATTCCCAATGTCATTGGCCGCTATAATAGGAATTTTTATTTTGCTTAATTTCTACCTAAGAAAAAGAATGATGAAAACAAATGGAATGGGAATGGGGATATTTGGTGCAATGACACCGACATCATCCTCCTCATCCATCCTAGGCGAAACCTCCTTAAACTATTACTGTATGAGTTGTGGAACAAAGCACAGAAAAAATGCATGTCCCAAATGCGGCTCAAAGATGAAAAGGGCAGGATTATGATTTGCACATGTAATATTTTAGAGAATATCGAGACCTTGTGATTTGCAATATTTGCTTGTAGTCTGCATCTTATTGAAGGGATTTACAGAGTAATATATAACCAAGAAGTAAAAATATTAATCTGGAAATAGCACCAGTGGAAGATTAAAGTTATAAGATCAATTTTGATCATAAGGGACAAATAGACCAGATTTGCAACGCGTAGCAATGTATATCTAAATTAACAATGCAATTGCTTTGTTGTTATAGATCTACATAATTGGCTTTCAAATATTTCTGCTTCTTGCCACTCTGCTAGTTCTTCTTGCCATTGATCCATTATCATCTTTGTTATGATAGAGCTTTGCTTGCACAAGCAAGCTGCAAGTTAGTATCAGTATTTTGAACCAAGATCCATATTTGTTACTTCTTTTCACCTTTTGATTTGTTTAGTTGTTTTCTAAAAAGATAACCAACTAGTGGGTTGATAACATAGGGTAGCGTGTGTTTAAACCATACCCCAGCCCTAACATAAAATGGAACCATTATTTCGAGGCGATGAGAGTTGGCGGCGGCAAGAATGGCTTTTGACACTTTTTTCGGTTCAAGCATAAAGCCTGTATAGTTTGGGGTACGATGATCAAATGACTCATTATTAAAAAAGTTTGTCTTTACTCCAATGGGACTTACAACTGTTATTCCTACACCAGATCCATACAGTTCATGATATAGAGATTCAGAGAACCCCATCATAGCATATTTAGATGCACAATATGATGCTAAACCAGCAACCCCAAAACTTGCTGCAACTGATGCAACGTTTATTATATGACCCGATCTCCTTTCGATCATAGAATCTAAAAATACCTTGATACAGTACACCATCCCCAAGTAATTTGTAAATGTAATTGACTTTATTTCTTCGATCTCTTGATCTTGTACTTTATTGTATATTCCAAAACCAGCATTATTCACTAGAATATCGATATACTCGAATTTATCAAGTATTTCTCTTCCCATTCTTAGAACGTCTGCTTCTTTTGATACATCAATTGGGTATACCAATACCTCAGAGGAGAAATCTGATCCTATTATTCTTTCAAGTTCTTCTAATTTCGATTTTGACCGCGAAGCCAGGATGATAGTTTGAGCTCCGTTATCTGCAAAATCAATAGCAGCCTGTCTTCCAATACCAGATGATGAACCTGTTATTAAAACAATCTTCCCTTGAAACTTTTTTTTATTATTACTCTTTCTATTTGTTAGTTTCAATCGAACTATGTATTACATATACAATAGAATATACAAATGATTCTTTAAGATAATCATTGATGATATAATAATCAGAATATGGTTTAGCTTAACGATTAAGCGTGGACATTGTACATCATATGAAAATCATATGAAAACAAATTGTCACAACAGGAATAGTGAATCGGCTCACCAAATTTTCTGCTATAAGGTGATTAAAATACTTGTTGCAAGTGTAACTAAAGTCCCTGTCGTATATAGTCGAAATATTACAAGTTGATTTTGACTGAAGTTATAGCTGATAATTAAGTTGTTACCTTTTAATATTGGATATATTCTTTTAGAATAAGTATCTAGAACTTAATTTGGTAACAAATGAAAGTGAAAAAGGCAATTCTGACGAAATCCTTTCGGGAACTGAGAACGCATAAATAGCAATCATAGATACTACGGTCACATGGCTCTAGGAGATTTAGCATTCGAAGAAAATGGAAAGTTCGCAG
>DATDNG010000497.1:0-11534 GCA_036518375.1 Nitrososphaeraceae archaeon
GATGTTGTTGTATATCCATATGGATCTCTATTAGGTGTTCTCCCATTATAGGACTTGCCAGATCCCTTGAAAGGGTTTCTCATATAACTATCATTTCAACAATATTATTGAGATTAAAAGGCAATTTAAATATGACGTAAATAGTACCATTTTATTCTGAAGAGGCTTTACAAAGCCTTTCCCTCTAAATATACGATGACATAAACCTTGGATTTGATCATGAATTAAGCTTCGTAATGATATTGTTATTTTGCTATGTTACATCCGCTGAAGTTACTTTTTCTTTGTTCTTTTCAGTATCGATACCTTGAGCTTCACTTGGATTCCTAGTGTCATGTAACTTATCGTAATTAGCCTCATAGCCTGCGTAGCAACCATGTGGAGCAATAACATCTGAAACTTTTCCTAATACGTCGGGACCATCATTCTCCACAAGCATACATTTTCCATCACCAACATTAATCCAATAGATACAGTTGTAGCAAAAATATCCCTCATGTAGATTTGAATCTGAAAATTTGTCATATTCTACATAAGAAGCTTTTAATTTAGTGAATTTCTTAAATTTTGAAAGGTTATCAATTGTTCCTACTTTTTCTTTAATTTTATCAGCTATTTTAGTGGTGTCGTTTGAGCAGTAACGATAATGACACGATGAGAGAAACAATTGATCAAATACTACAATTACGCAATTATCTCTTTTGCTGGTACCATATATTTGCAAAGAAGTATAATGAAAACATGGCTAGGTTAGCCGCGTTTGATGCTGTGGAAATTGTTGATATTAGTAAGTTTTAATTACATATTACTCCAATAAACTAGTAACCACGCATAGACTATGTCAATTTAACTCCTATCTACATCTATTAGAATTCTGCCATCTCTTCCTTTAGCAAACAATGCTTGGAGAGCTTCTTTGGTTTCTTCAAGTTCGAATCTTTTCCATACTCTAATTTTGAATTCATTAGATATACTTAGAAGATCTTTAAGTTGTTTTCTAGTGCCACCCGTAGAACCTATCAACTTCATTTGTCTTAAATACAATGATTGAACATTTAATTTTACATCTGCGCCAGTTAGTCCTCCGAATGTCACCAACCTTCCATTAACACCAACAGAATCAAAGCTACTCTGCCATGCTTCAATACCGACAGAATTTAAAACTACATCTGCCATCTTTCCTTGGGTGATTTCTTTGACTTGTTCTACTACTTTACCATAATCGTTTATAACATAATCAGCACCAAAGTCCTTTACCCACTCATTCTTAGAAACCGCAATAACCTTTGCTCCCATTTTCTTTGCAAATTGAATCGCCATCATCCCTGTATTTCCTGATGCTCCAAATACAAGCAAGGATTCATTGACTTGCAGTGAAGCTTCCTTTAATGCGTGATAAGATGTCAAAGTGGTTACAGGTAAACTTGCTGCCAGATCCCAACCTATATCATCTGGTATCTTGAACACATTTTTATCTGGAACTGAAATATACTCGGCAAATCCACCATTAGTAACTATGCCAATTAATCCGCCATTTCTACATAACATATCAAGACCGCCTAAACACATATCACAAGTTCCATCGAATACTTTGTTATGTATAATTACTCTATCGCCTTCCTTTAAACTGCCTTCAACATGATCTCCTAGTTTCTCTATTGTTCCACTTATCTCTGCCCCTGGTATGTGTGGTAGCGGTTTTACTTCCCTTGCACCTGAAACTGCAAAGTAATCTATTGGATTTACGCCAACGATCCTAACTCTTATGAGAACAGCACGATCTGTAAGTTTTGGTTTCTCTGCACTATTTTCAACTTTTAGATTATCTAAACCAGGTTTTTCAAAAATGGCAGCTTTCATTCTCTAAAAATTAATGCTGTACAACATTTAACTGTTTTAGGTTATGCAAACAAAATTATATTATACAACATGGGTAGTGCCCTTGACAAGTTGGGCAATCATACCTCCTTTGCTGCCTACACCATGCCATAGTCTTTATTAGTTATGTTTGTAATAAATTTAAGCAATGATGCACTCCCTCATTTCATAGACAATTTATTTATGTGCAGAAGAGTTTGAGATAGAAGAAGATGGCATCATAGTGGAACTGCTAGCAGGAGTTTTAAACCCAGAATGAGCCTCAAGCCACGCATAAAGGTCTGCTAAAACATATGGTTGTATAGGTCCAAATGTAGTCGACCACCGAGATGATGGATAAAATGAATGTCCAAGATTAGGATAAGTTATCAATGTATGATCAGGATGCTTTACATCAGTTAGCCTTTGCTGCAAGAGGAAGCTATCTTGAACTGGAGTCTGAGAATCGTTTTCTCCGGTGAGTATTAGGATGCCTGTAGATTTAGAGACATTACCAATGATGCTTAAATTTGGTACCATACTAGCTAACGATCTCCACAAGACAGGACAGAGTGCAACATTGTTGCATTTGGACGGATTGAAGGCTGTGATGTTTTGATATGTCTTTATTAATGCAGGTTTAAGTTGTTTATCAATACTTATGTAACCACTAGTACCAAAATCCTTTCCTAGAGTGGCAGATATAGCCTTAGTATTATTAGCACGTACTAGCGAATGTGGCAATGACAAGAACTTCAATAACACAGGAGCCTTTGCTATTTGTTGTATTGATATCAATCCAGTGTGATTTTTATCCAATACTTGCATAGCGTACTCTAGGGGTAAGGATACGTCTGTAGCGTACTCTACTACTTTTGTAGGGTTCTGAGCTAAGGCGGCCATAAGTATTACGTTCTTAACCTTCGTCGAGTTATCTATTGCTACTCTTGGAGCGTATTGTGTACCTTCACTATGACCAAGTATACTTATTCTCTTAGGATCTACTTCAGGCTGTTGTATTAGAACATTCAAAGCTTTCTGTGAATCATGTACGAAATCATTGGCTGTAGCATTTCCCCATACATTTGAATTCGAAATAGTATAACTAGTTGCACCAACACCTCTCTTGTCAAATCGAAGTACTGCAAAGCCTCTTTCAGATAGATATTGAGCTATCTGCCAAAATAGTTTAGCATTTTTAGCCAAGGTCTCGTTCATGTCTTGTGCACCAGAACCATGAATCAATAGCACAGCAGGAAATGGACCTTTGCCAATAGCAGGAAAAGTTAGTTGACCTTTAACCTTTACTCCATTACCTAGATCAATAACCAAATTTCTGTATTTTAATGTCTGTACGTATGATTGACCTAGTGCCTGGTTTTGCTGTTTAAAAATACTAGTTGATACGCAAGATAATGCGAGTATAGCCATCAACAATAATCAGATAGACAGCATCATAGTTTTTGTTCTATGCAACTTGTGATTTGATAAACTGGTTCCAGTATTTGAGTTTTCATAGTTAAACCAGAAAGAGGATCCGATTTTATACAACCCAATACTATACACCACAAGGTATATACTCTTAATACAATCTTAATGACAATATACTAGTCCTTCTTACTATTACTAATGACGACGACTATACTTGTAGCTGCAATACAGGATTCACTTCTCATACTTGAGTCTTCAAATGATGGGTGGAAGAAGACTCATGAACCTTCGAAAGGTACCTCTCCTCAGTGCATAGCATTTGATACTAGCCTTCCAAAACTGAATTGCTTGATAGTGTCCTCCCTAATTATTCAATTGATTTGCACTTAGGGACATCGTTGCCTTGAATCTGATAGACATTTTTCACGTAATGAAGGCATATGGCTCGTTTCAAGCTGTCGATGATGTTTCATTTTCAGTGAAAAAGGGTGAGGTCTTTTCTCTCCTGGGTCCAAATGGAGCTGGAAAGACCACTCTCATAGAAATACTGGAAGGCGTCAGAAAGAAGGATAGTGGCGATGTGAAGGTTCTTGGATGTGACCCTTGGCAAAACGCTGACGCGTTACACCGGCGAGTTGGAGTCATACCACAGCATTTTACCTTCATAGACAAGTCAACTCCAAGGGAGGCTATGAAATACTATGCAAAGATCTTTGGTGTTAGGGTCGACACGGATAGAATACTGAAAGAGGTTTTGCTCGAAGACTCTGCCAATGTTTTGTTTGAAAACCTCTCCGGAGGTCAAAAGCAGAAGATGGGGTTAGCCCTCTCTCTAGTGAATTCCCCAGAGATCCTCTTCTTAGACGAACCTACAACAGGCCTTGATCCGAATGCAAGGCGGGCTGTTTGGGATGTAATAAGAAAATTCAAGACAAGCGGCAAGACTATCATACTCACAACACACTATCTGGAGGAAGCAGAGCATCTCTCAGATCGTGTTGCGATCATGGATCATGGTCGAATAATTGCCATTGGGACAAGCGATGAAATCATAGCTTCCTTCGGATCGGGCGAGCGCCTAGACGTGCGTGGGAATGAGGAGTTGGCAGAATACCTCAAGAACAAGACTAAGCTCAATGTAACCTACAATGGAACTGGATTAATCAGTATATCACTTGATCAGAAACATGATGCTTACATTGCTTTAGCTGCAATGGAAGAATCGGGTCTTCCCTGGAGCGATTTCCAAATAAAGAAGGAAAGCTTGGAGGACGTCTTCGTCAAACTGGTTGGTGGCTTTTTGGAGGAGCATGGAGAGGTAAAGAAGGTGAAAGAAGAAGATAATGATGATTAACCTCTCAAGAATAGTAGCTGATTTCTTCTTTTTTGGCCGTGTATATTTGAGAGATAGGGTCGGGTTGTTCTTTGCAATCATATTTCCAGTGATATTCATAATCATATTTGGTGCCATCTTTTTAGGAGGATCTTCTGGACCCACAAAACTTTATGTGCAGAATCATGACAACGGTCCGATTTCTGGACCGTTTATCGCCTCCTTGAAGAGGATAAGTAGTAATAACCTTCAGCTTGTTCCAGTCAGTAATTCAGAAAATATCTCTTCTTATCTTGCTGCTCATTCTTACTCCGACGGTCTGTTCATACCTCCAAACTTCTCTGCAGATTTTATGACAGGAAAGAGCACAAAAGTGACCGTTTATGGAAATCCAGCCACATTATCCAGCACAGTGGTGAGTGGTATCGTCAACGCTGTCGTAAACGAGTTTAACCTCAGGCGTGCTGGTGGCTCTCCCGTGCTTGGCATGTATCAAACTACGGTGAAAGGACAATCCTTCACATACATTGACTTTTTGATCCCTGGTTTAATCGGATTTTCCATTCTGACCAGTCCAATGTTCTCGCTTGTCAATATCTCCTCGTTATACAAGAAACTCAAACTCTTCAAGCAACTTTCACTTACACCTCTGTCCAAGGGAGAGTGGCTTGTCTCAAAGGTAACCTGGTATATTTTTCTAGGCGTTATTTCTTTTGTACTGATGGTTGGCGTAGGTGCATTTGGTTTTGGGGCGCATGTCTTTTTATCAGTCTGGCTCATCCCGTTCCTTATTCTAGGGCCCATGTTCTTTGCTTCACTGGGGATGGTCATTGGAATTGTGGCAAAGAATGTAGAGACCTCGAGTATCATTGCACAAGTCATAACCTTTCCGATGATGTTCCTATCAGGAACTTTCTTTCCAATAATTTACATGCCAACATACCTTCAGTATATTGCTCATGCTCTTCCTCTATTCTATGTTATCGAGGGGCTGAACGCAGTGATGATCTACAACAACTATGGTCAGGCGGCAGTCGATATAGTCATCGTTACAGTACTTGCGTTAGGGATGCTAGTTGCTGCTGTCAAGCTGTTCAAATGGCGAGAAGATTAGAAGATAATATATGCATAGATAGATAGATAGAGGTCATCTTGCATATAGGCCTACCTAACAGGTAGTACATCAAATTATATGTTCAAATCCCCTCATTTTCTTAAAAATAGTTTAATGATTAACGAAAAACTTATCTGATTGGGAATACTAGAGTCAGTATGAAAGAATTATCCATATATATTTGGAAAAATGACTTACCGAAAGTGGCTGAGATTCTTAGGAAAAACAATGTCATTGGTATAAGCTTCTATGAAATAATGGGTGCTGGCAAGTCAAAACGAGAGGCTGTACCAGAAGTGATACGATCGTACATGACGGGTAGAACTCTTACGCCTGATTATGTTCAGAGAACAAAAGTTGAAACAATTGTGCCCGACTCTGTAGTGGACCAGATATCTGACGACGTATTAAATAATTTAAACGCTGGAAAGGAGGCCCGTCGTGGTATCATCTTTGTCAAGGATGTCTCTGATGCTTATGAAATAGGTGGTGATGGAACTAAACAGAGAGGAGAAGCTGTGTTAAGTGGTAAATAATCTGCAAAGTTCTTTGAGTACAAGCAGAATCTGTAAATAACCATATGCCCAAATAGAAACTATCTGGCCTCTAAGATGGCTTTCAAGTTCTTCAGGACGCCATATATTACCGTATCTAGCAAGAATACATCCTGTAACTGACATACTAGCCTAGTCTAGTCTAGCTAGTAACAGGCCATAGACTATTCTTTTTTATATCTGGCCTTAGAGAAAATTGACACTATAGTATATGCTAAATTGTAAACATAAAATACTTTTTCTTTTGCTTAATTCTACTTTCGTTCATTGGTCTTACGCATGGCAAAAATAAAGTCCAAGTTATTATTTAGTCATTATATTGAATATTCAAAAGCCAACTGTTAGACCCTAATCTGATGGCAACATTTCATGGCAATGACCATTGTAAGGTAGTGTGGATATCATATTTACTGAGGATCTAATCTACCAATTCGGATCCAGTTCCAACTCAACCATGATATGTCATCTTATGTTTACATATAACATTTTTTAAGTAGTGAATCGCTCAAAAACAAGTCATCATGCGATATGCTCCCGGAGTCACTTTTATCATAAAAGAGATGACAAATCACCTTGCTAACTTGCTATTTGTCAATGCTCTATTCATATTCCTTGTTCGCAAAAGAACAAAATCTGGAACAGAGTATAATATCAAGTTAATTGGACAGCCGACTAACTACTTTAAAATTAGCGCTGCCTTAATCGCATAAATGGGAATTAGAGTATCAACAGGCTATTACATATGATGATTCTAGCTGTCTTGCATTCGTCCAATACGCAAATAAACAGCTGAGAGAAAAGTTGCAGATATATGATGAACTGGAGGAATTACAGGAAAGAAGTGGAGGCGTTAATGCAGTAATCCTGATGGCATTAGGAACGTTGATTTGGTTAATTTCATAGTTTTGACTGCTACTATTATTATGTATACATTAATTGAACAATAAATTCCTTCTGCCTATACCCAAGAGGATCAGCGGCCATAATTAATGTTAGATAGGACCAGGGTTGGCTGTCCAAAAAACTTGATGCCTAGATTATACAGCGTGATGTACCCCGCTGTGACCAAGGAAGCTAAAGCACCAATTATAGCAGCATAGACCATAAGTTTGTAATAGCTCGTGTCCACTACCGATTCTCCCTCGCCAGTGCTCATCGCGATCTATTCCTCATTGAGATCCTCATATAGATTTCCTAGCTTCTCGAAGTTTGAGTGGTCTTTGGTACGTTGTTGGCATTTATATTACTATCGTAAACAACAATGTTCTTTGCACTTATCCAAATCTTTTTGAGTTAATCTAATGTTTTCGAGTGTACCTCTTTCAATAAGCCTTTTGTACAATGTTTTTGACAATCTCATTTGTTGCTTGATATCCAAATGACGATCTTACATGTGTGTACTTCTGGACTGACATTTTTGAAATAAACATCAAAAGCTTTCGTGCTATTGTTCAGATCACCATGAGCCATTATGCATAGGCCGCGAAGAAACCTTTTAGAGTATCATTGCATCTTTTCATAGGTAAATACTCCTTACAATTGAAATATTCTCCAATATGTCTCATCTCAAAGACAAACAAATAACTTTTAAAATTCCTAACAAGAAATTTGATGAGATAAAAAATATAGATCTTTATTAGTAAGTAGTAATCTGACCTTCAGAGACGTAAAGAGGCAGCTAGCCTGGAGACAATATATGTACAAAGTATAACGAACTAATCTCGCCATAATACTATGACTTCTAGTGACTTTTATTTCTCAAAATATGGTTACTATGCATATTGTAGCTTTTATAATCGAAATTTCTGTGGTTACAACAATTGTGCATCATAGTCTTTCTAAAGAATAGTGTCATTTTGGTATAATAGCTATCATCAAAGCATGCTGTTATCTTAAAATACAACTTCAACATGTTATGACTAAATAATGTAAGATTTATCTTGTGAATTTGTATTTCATTAACTATAAAAAATCATCTTTATCTTCTAACTACTACTTTTTGGATTAACCCACTCTATGAAACTGGCATAATTTAAGGAACGAACATCATCTAAGTAATTTGAGAGGATTTTAACAAATTTAAACTCATTGTCTAATTGGAATGATAAAACAGGATCTCTTAACTCTCTTCTAATTACTTTTTGTGCATATTCCAATGCAGACATCCTGCTTGCATATTCACAATAGTTAAACAATCTCCCTCCTCCGATCATTCTTCGCAAATTCAGTTCTCTGACTAACTGCTTTCTTGCACCATACAGCATATTGCCTATACCTTCATGTCTATATTTTGGATGAGTAGAGATATCTGCACCATACAAGCTATCTCCTTTCGGGTTATGATTCGTAAATAAACCGTTTGCAGTGATATCCTTCCACGTGTGTTCAGCATATTCAGGATTGAGAAATACAATTAGAGTGCTTGCGGAACCTACGATAGTACCATCAGGCTCGATAGCCACAAATTGACCTTTCGGAAAAGTTCGAAGATGGCTTTCAAGCTCTTCAGGACGCCATATATTGTCGTATCTAGCAAGATATGGAAATGATTCTTTTTGCAGGTTGATGATCTTTGGTATATCTTCTTGAATGGTATTTCTAATCATGACACCTGTATGATGAGGATGTAATAATTGCTCTTCTTTTTGTTGCTGTTTTGGCAACGAACCGTCGCCGTTATGATTATTGTTACCTTCAATATGATATGGCATGTCTATATGGGATATTTTTACAATGATATAAGGTTTGACAATTATTGAGCTTAGAAGAAAGAGATTGATACTTTTTGCTTGGTAAAAGGAAATTCCATAATTTAATCAACAATATGTAGCTTGGGATTGATTTTTTTGAATACGCTGTACAATATCATTTATTATCTCATAGCGTTAAAAGGTCATCTACTGGCTGAATCATGACAACTGCCTTATCATGGGTTCGGACGGAACCATCAAGAGATTTCTTCATTCTTGTACAACCTCGTCAACATCTTCGGAGTTTACTATCATAGCCACAATTTTTCTTCTAGTATATCAGTATATGCAGGCTCCAACGTAGCACTTCCTCTACCTGAAGCAACTTTTTTCCTTCTTCTCTTTTGTTGCCCTTTTTACATCATACATTGTGACGATGAGATAATGCCATCAAGGTTTTAAGCTTTTACTATTGCTGATAGTCTCTTCATTTCTTTGATTTCTTTGCTTGATGTGGTATGGTATAATTAATAACACTAGGATTGTTATAGAAAAACATTGTCATATACATAAAATGATCAGATAACATGGTTAACAATAACAAGATTAGTTCTGATAGATTACGAAATTTTATAAGCTTGCAATGAATTGTGTATAAACATATTGCTAGTGTACAAATACGGAATGTATAATGGAACTTCTTTTACAGCAATTGACGTGATATTTTATCTTTAATATGAAATACCATTTAAGGCTACCAGAACATATAGTCCTTTGTTCGCAGTATTTATTATAACCATCTTGATGATAGGGCCACAGCCATAGCTACACCAGGCTTTATCTCAAGGACAAGTAAACAATATGTGTAGTAAGTCCTTATAATCAATAGGCTAACCACTTACATATGCCAATCATAGATTGTCACGTTCATTTAAACTATTATCCTGACACGGATACGAACAAGACAAAACATTTCGTTTGTTTAGAAGATAGACTAAAAGTATTACTCGAATCCATGGATTATAATGATGTTGATTATTCGCTTATACTGTCGTCATACAGAGTTGATGAATATAGACCTTCTACTGCTCAGATTATCGAAATGACAAAAAAATATGAAAATAGATTTGGGGTTATAGCAGGATTTACAATTGATAATCATAGTGAAGAAGATCTAAATAGTTATAGAAAGTGGCTCAAAGATGGTCTCATTAAAGGCATAAAACTGTACTGCGGATACGAACATCATTATCCTTATGATGAAGGATATCAAAGGGTTTATGACATATGTACGGAATATGGCGCTCCGGTCATGATTCATACTGGAGACACCTTTTCAAATACCGGGAAGATCAGATTTTCTCATCCATTGAATATAGATGATATTGCTGTTGATAATCCTGAACTTAGGATTATCATGTGCCATTTGGGAAATCCTTGGATAGTTGACTGTCAGGAAATTCTATACAAGAACAAGAATATTTATGCAGATATTTCTGGATTGTTTATTGGTAATTTTACATTATCTGTCGAAACATCGCACTACATAAGTAAAATAAGAGAATTATTAAGGTATGTTGGTGTTCCACATCGTTTACTGTATGGAACAGATTGGCCCATTTGCGACATGGAGTCTTATATTAAATTTGTCCGAAAACTCAATCTTGATCGGCAGTCATTTGATTTACTGATGTTTGGCAATTCAGAGAAGATTTTTGCATTAAAATAATATCTCGCTGCCACACCCGATTTGCAGTACAAATGGATTGGATTAACACATTAGGCCTTAGTGCATCCCCATATTCTACAAAAGGATGTAAGAATATTGGCAGATTCGACTTTGGATGTATTCTTAGACAGGATGTTATGACGCTCAAATTATTTGTAGTAGAAAAAGAAAAATTTTATGACAGACTAATTTCCCTATTTTGATCATAATCCTGCAGCATAATCTGGAGGGTGGTGGCATTTGGTTTGCATTTTCGAACACACAGAAACAATTTATTGTCTAGAAGAGCAGTGGGCAACATAGAAGAGACAACCCTCGTAAATGTACTAACAGAGGAAATACACATAATAATTGTTAGAATCCCAGCCAAAGAATGAATAATACTACTTATGCAAGTAATAAAAGAAGAAGAATAATAATATCAAGAATATAATGGTTCACGAAAGCAGAAGCGGCAAGATGATTAGATTTACGACTACAAAGATGAAGGCCTTAATGGAACTTCACTTCTCGTTCTCCGTATTTGGACTTGAATCTCCTCACGATATTGTCAACAACAATGAAATAAATCTATAGATAGCCTATATGAGCTTTTTATTCTTTCCATCTTTTATTGCTTTTTGATGCTATTAATTTAGATAAATACAGAACGTTTGTTGTTTTTAAAGGAAGAACTGCTTCGAGCTGGGTATTTATCCTATCAAAAAGAAAGACTGGAAGAGAAATAGATCTCAGCAGGCACACTACACCATTATGTCAAGACACTCAAAACGTTTGTGAAGGAAGACATTGGTATCCCATAGAAGAAAGTTATACACGAGGTCTT
>DATDNG010000498.1:0-8705 GCA_036518375.1 Nitrososphaeraceae archaeon
TATTATCTCCGTTTTGTCAGGATCTAAGAAATTATTCCACTAAACCATTATACATTCGCATTGATAATGACAGCAGAGCTATCTCATGATTTAAAGAGTTATTTCTAATTTCGTAGAATCGGCTAAATATTGAACCTTCAATCAACTCTTGACATAGCATATTGAAGTACTTGGCGTTTTAATATCGCTTTTAGAATTTTATCTTATGCATACGTTAGAACACAAGAATCTATCATGAAGTACACAAATCAATTATGTCTATTTGCAAATATCTAGATCCTTATGGGGATTTCCAACCATATTCTCCGGAACAACAATCTTGTCAAATTCCTCTGCACCAATGTAGCCAGATTCGATTGCTGCCTCACGTAGAGTTTTACTTTCCTCAAATGCTTTATGTGCTATAGCTGAGGCCTTATCATAGCCTAATACAGGGCTTAGAGCCGTGACCAGCATCAAGGACTCATTTACATATTTGGTGATTCTATTTTGGTCTAGCGTTATTCCTTCAATGCTGTATCTACGTAGTTTATCACACGAGTCACCAAGAATGCGTACGGATTGAAGGACATTCTTTATGACTATTGGTCGCATTGTGTTGAGTTCAAGATTTCCTTGGGAGCCGGCAATGGCCACCACATTATCGTTTCCAATCACTTGTATACATACCATTATCATAGCCTCTTCTTGAGTAGGATTTATTTTTCCTGGCATTATCGAAGATCCCGGTTCGTTAGACGGCAGGTTTAATTCATGTAGACCTGCGCGAGGACCACATGCGAGCCAGCGAATATCATTTGCAATCTTCATTAGTGCAATAGCGAGTCCTCGTAATGCCGCACTAGTATGGACTATACTATCAAGAGATCCTAGGGCTGCGAATTTATTTGGAGCGCTAATAAACGGATAGCCGGTCAGTCTCGCAATTTCTGCTGCGATCTTGGGCCCAAAATCTGGCAAGCTATTGAGTCCTGTTCCCACCGCAGTTCCGCCGGCGGCTATCTTGTAGAGATTTTTCATTGATTGTTTAACATTGTCAAGCGAATCCGTCAGTTGAGTCATGTAGCCAGACCATTCTTGTCCGACTGTGAGTGGAGTCGCATCTTGTAGATGAGTGCGTCCAATTTTGACTACATCAACCCATTTAATAGCTTTCTCCCTTATGGCATTTATAAGTGCCTCAACATTAGGGATAAGATGGTTCGCAAGTTCTAGTACTGTTGCGATATGCATAGCTGTTGGAAATGTGTCATTAGAAGACTGAGACATATTGACATGGTCATTAGGATGTATTGGCTCTTTACTTCCAACAACACCACCAACAAGTTCAATAGCTCGATTAGAGATCACTTCGTTAACGTTCATATTTGTTTGAGTACCAGATCCTGTCTGCCACACATAGAGTGGAAACTCGCTATCAAGTTTCTTAGCGATTACCTCGTCGGCTACTTTGATTATAATATCAGCTTTGTCCTTTGATAACACACCTGCTTCAGCATTAACTATAGCTGCTGCTTTTTTCACATAGCCGTATGCGTGATAGACTGCCTTGGGCATACGATCATCTCCAATCGAAAAATGTACCAGCGAACGCTGTGTCTGTGCTCCCCAATAATGCTCAGCAGGAACTTCTATTGTGCCCATTGAATCTGACTCTACTCTTGTGCCTGATCTTCCAGATTTAGAATGGACCATGTCGTCGATACTATTAGTTTTTGGAATAGGATCTCGCTTTTCCTCTTTGTCTCTCTTTTTAGTTCTGTTGTAGTTTTTGTTATTACCTTCCATAGCTACAAGTCCTCCTTCTTGAGTTGTTCATATATAGGCTGCCACTTCGCAAACTGAACTTTTTGGATGATATTGGTTTTCGACATGCCACACAATAAAGACTGTACATATGACCGAAGCAGATAAATTCATGCTGTAAGGTAAATGGGATATTGACGGAAACCAAGGAAAATCAAGAAACTTTAAGGCAAGTTTCTATAGGCGCTCCGTTAATGACGCAACTAGGAATCATACTTATCAAATAGATAACTTTCGAGTTGATAATAATGCTCCTACCCAATCTAGTTCAGATAAGTGTATCGATCTAAGGTATTTTGGATGTTGGAAAAAATGGCTAGAAGGAATGAAATGATGTTCATACAACAGTGGTTATATCTCGTGATAGAACAATGGCTATTAGTCTTGCTGACAAGCATACTCTACGCGATTTTATCGGAAAACAAATCTTAATTGTTGAAAACAAAGTGTCTAATCCAATATCATTCCAGCTATTGTATTACTTAAATTATTCATTAAAATGAAGATTATCTCTTCGCTGAATGCATATCGTATTATAAGATACTTGAATTTGTTATAATATGACTTCTGCATTCTTATTGATTAACTGCCTAATAGGCTTTCAAAACCATATTGTTAACGAGCTTAAGAGATTGTCTGAATTCGTTGATATCTATAGAGTAGATTCTACATATGATATAATTGCAAAAGTTAATGTAAACTCAGAGGAAGAGTTGCAAGAGATTACGATATCAAAAATTCGAAAAATCCCAGGAATCAAATCGACATTAACATTGGTAATAGTAAAGCACAGTAGTAAGACCAACTCAATTGAAAATGGATGATGTAAATTTGATATTACTTATCTATCAAGTACTCCGCCGCATGTTTGATTTAATGTTGAGACTCTAAAAGAGACCCTTTCTTTGATCGTGGGCTGTCCTGACTAGACGATATAGAAACAGATAGAGTCAAATTCACGGATTTTGTAATAAGAAATAGCTTAAGTTAACGGAGCCCTGTGTCGGCATATTAAGTTAAAATATATACTTGTTCATATCTACTTTATTAATACAATCTTTAAAAATGAAGACAGTCGCAATAACTCTTTTATTACTCCAATTACTATTAGGATCGCTATTCATCGTTCCCCTGCTTGCTAAGAGATCGCCCGAAAGTCACTTGTTGTTGCCGGCAAAATTTTTCGCTCCTAATAACCATACTAAGGCAATCGTCTCTCTTGCTAATGAATCAACAAAATCGATCACAAAAATAAGAAATCTTGGAATGTGGGCACCATATCAACAACCACTCGAATCCATCGGAAATACTACCGAGCAAAAAAATGCAATAAATGCTATCCTAAAGCAAGGTTACAATGAATATTATTTTGCTCTGAGTGATTTTAAATCTAAACTAGGAACATCAATGACAGAAAATCTATTACAATCGGCTGATGGCACCAAAATGAAGATAATAATAATATTGCTACCACCATCGGAAGCCGGGCCTAAAGGGAACTTTGATTGGAACGGCTGGATTGAATATCTTAATTCTCTTAAAATAAAACATCCATCGTCCTTGGATGGATTTGTTATAGATGACTTCAATTTTTTTAATAATAGTGCACATACAAATAAACAAAATAATAATGATGATAATAACAATCATGATAACGCGAACAAGAATGAAATAAAATTTCCAAAAGAAAACGTTAATTTTATGATTAAATCAAATCTTGAGGAAGCCTTACAGAAAAAGAGGAAAGATTTGCACTTTTATCCACTTCTTTACTTTGAAGGAGTCAAGACTAATGATGTAAAAAGACACTATTATAACAATACTGACGGAATAGTTGTGGCAAGTACTGATTACTACAATGTAACAGAACTAGCTCATAACCTAAAGGTATTTTCAAAAGTCTTTAACAATAAACCTATCAGATACGTCGTTTATACTGCTAGAACGTCTACATATATCAATCAAAGCTATAGTCCACCGTCGGATCGTCTTATATTATCAACATTATCTATAGCAAACAAATCTGGAGTTGTTAAAGGTATAATAGTATGGCGCAATACGAATAGCCCAGTTATACGTGATTATCTTTCTAACATGAACGATACACAATATCTATCATTTGTATCTATGATGGAAAAATTACAATTGAGGGATGAGAATACCAGTAGTAGTTACGGAATGTATAATCCATTTACCCTTTCTATACAACAGGAGCAACAACAAAGTCTGAAGAATAATAATCACCACAATAGCGACAGGGCTGATCATAGGAAAAGTGATAATGATCACAATAACATTATGTCATCCTTATCCACTCCTCCAAGACTTGGAATTAGTACTTTCGATTTAACCCCTGATGTGGCGGAAGAAATGGGATTGCCAATAAAGTATAAGGGAGCTGTAGTACAATCAGTTATTGTAGGAAGCCCTGCATATAAGGCAGGTATTAGAGGCACAACTTTAGACGTAGATCAGAGCGGATATTTGATAAGAAAAGGTGATGTAATTATATCAGTAGATGGACACAAAATCAATGGAGCAAAAGATATTCTTAAGCAAATGAAGAAAAAACAATTAGGTGATATGTTGACTCTCACTGTCTATACAAATGGTCAAATAATGAATTTGAATGCGAAGCTAGAACCTTTATCGCCACGTTACTGAGCACAATGCATTAGAGAGACAAGAAGTCAACCCTGTTATTATGATATTCCTGATAACTCTACCATAGCAACATTTCAAAACCAGCTTGAAGACAACGGAATTAACGAAAAGAAGAATCTTGCAAGACCATTATCAAAGCAATCTTACTTATAATTAAATGAACAAACTAGCGGCTTCATGTTTGCTAAGAGCCACTTTAGGTCTATCGCCGGTCTTGTTAGTAAATAAAGCAATTGGCATTGATTGAGTATTAATTTCCATCCCAAATTCGCCATGTTTATTTACTGCAATTATGCCACCAGTATTTTTTCCAAATTTTCTTGTTAGTAATTCTATTGCCCTTCTGCTGGATGTTAGTGCATCTTGTTCTGCTCTCATGTAATCACAGGCAGTCTTTGCAAGACACAATCTGATGATCAGTTCTCCCACGCCAGTAGTGCATGCTGCACCTGATTCATTATCAGCATACAATCCGGATCCAATTATCGCTGAATCACCAACCCTTCCACGCATCTTAAACCATCTTCCACCCGTCGAAACTGCCGAAGCTACATTTCCTTGTTTATCGATTGCTACAGCACCTACAGTCCCAAAATGATCACACATAAATCTAGAAAGAGAACTAAATAATTTGTAATTTTTAGGCCATTCACTTTTCATCGCCCTTTTATTCTTGTTGTTTCTTATGTAATTGTTATATTTCTTCAAATTCTGTTCACTAGGTTTTCTGTATTTTATTTCGATACCAAAAAGCTTTGCTAACTGCGTAGCGCCGTCAGAAACTACCATTACATGATCGGTACGTTCCATCACCAACCTAGCTAATTTTATTGGATTTTGTATATTCTTCACCGCTCCAACAGACCCTGCAGTTAAGTCTTTTCCATTCATTATTGAAGCATCCATTTCTATCTCTGAATCCATTGTTAAATACGATCCAACGATACCAGCGTCAAATACGCCGCTATTTTCCATACTTGTTACAGCTATTTCTACGGCATCGAGTGCAGTAGAACTTTCATTAGCATTTACATTTCTTAAAATATCAAATCCACAGCATACTGCTTGTTCAATTGCTTTTGCAATGCGTCCTTCTCCTCTATTAAAAGATTGTTTTGTAATTCTTCTTTTATTGCTACCTGATGCCCCTCCATGTATTAATATTCCGAAATTCTTTTTAGCCATGTGTTTCTTCTGAAGTAATAGCTAATCTATAGTAACCCCAGAGGTTGGACGAGGGGCTCTCCGCGAATTTTGCGCATACTAATAGTTCCGCATCCAAATTGGGATGGATTATTGTCAATGGACCATTTTACGTATTTTTTAGTAAAGGTATTCATATTTTTGATATATTCCAGTATTTGTAACAACCCTGATGTCCTTGATCTATTACTAAAAAGGTAAGAATCCCATATTCTTTCTAGTAAACGTCTTTCTATCAACTTCCGTTTTTCCGTCATTTTCCGTCCAAAGGAGTTACAAGCCGCTGCTATATATATAGAGCGAGATTTACTTAAATCAGTCACAATTTGACGCCCCCTTTGCTATGAAAATTAGCTTCTAATACACGATCATTATCTACTACAGTTCTAATTGAACTTGTAAAAGCCTATCAAAATAATCTGGATTGATTGCAATCCTCTCATCATTTTGCAATGTCTTAACATTGCTTTATGTTCTGAATGGAGTTTGATAGCTGTCAGATTTAAGGTAATGTATACATCCATATATCAACGGGTCTTAAATGGTATTTAGTTGAAAAAATCTAATCAATTATCTTATAACTTGGATAGTATAAAAAAAGTCTCTGCAATTGAGCCGATCAATCTAGCGCCTGAGGTACCACGCAGTGACGACGGCCTAAAATTCAAGGAGTTCTCGCTCGCTACGCATGAAAGGAAAAAGGTGTGGATTGAAGCATACGGCTGCTCAGCAAGCAAGGCAGATTCAGAAATGATACTTGGACAACTGCAAAATTACGGATACAAAATAGCTAGAGATGAACAAGAGTCTTCGATAAACATTGTTGTAACATGCTCCGTGAAGGACGCAACTGAACACAAGATGCTTTATAGAATCAATCAATTAGCGAAATCAAAAAAGCCCATTGTGATCGCAGGATGCCTTCCTAAGGCTGACAAAGAAAGAGTAGAGGATATGTTTCCATCCGCTAGTCTAATGGGACCACATTCAATTGACAGGGCAGTCGACATAGTCAATAATGGTATCTCTGCTAAAAAGATTGTTGCCCTTGAAGATTCTGTTTCAGACAAGATCAATATTCCCAAGGTACGAATAAACCCTGTCATCAGTATAGTAGAGATAGCAAGCGGCTGTATGAGCGAATGTACGTTCTGTCAAACAAAGCTTGCAAAAGGTCAAATAAGAAGTTACCGAGTAGGAGATATTGTAAGACAAATACGTCAAGACATAGTTGATGGCTGCAAAGAGATATGGCTGACGTCTACTGACAATGGATGCTACGGAAAGGATATCGGATCTAATCTTGTTCAATTGCTTAGATCATGTTGCAGCGAGGATGGTAGCTATAAAATAAGAGTTGGGATGATGAATCCATTGTATCTTCCCCCAATACTAGACGAATTGACAGAAGTATATGCAGCTAACGAGAAAATCTTCAAGTTTCTACATATTCCTGTCCAGAGTGGTAGCGATACAATATTAAGAAAAATGAAAAGAGGCCATAGCGTCAAGATCTTCAGTGAATTGGTCAACGCATTCCGGTCTAAAATTCCGAAGATGACAATTGCAACAGATGTAATTATAGGTTTCCCATCAGAGACAGATGAGGATTTTGAAAGAACATTGAGCTTAATTAGAGATACAGAGCCAGACATAGTAAATTCGTCAAAATACAGTGCTAGACCAAATACACCTGCTGCTTCTCTTAAACAACTTAACTCAGAGGTGGTAAAGGAACGTACTCAGGAACTTCATTCTTTAATAAAGAAAATTAGCAAAAAACGCAACTCAATTTGGAAAGGTTGGGAGGGAGAATTAGTTATTGACCATATAGACGACAAATCTATAGAAGCAAGAAACTATGCGTACAAGCTGGTTGTGGTTAAATGTGCAGATCTGTCTCCATCATCGTTGGCATCTACCAGAGGATGTCACTTGGGAGCTCAGATCAGAGCTCGCATTATCAATTATTCAAGCAATTCATTGATAGGCCTATTGGTTGAACAACAAGCTTAATTTTCTTTTAGATTTAAGTTTTTAATCACCTAAGATTTTAAATATACTATAGTGTCAATCCGGGGGATTAGCTCATAAATAACATTAGTAGCTACAATAAAACTGAAATAAGAGATCCGTTCATTATAGTCGGCCTTGGCGGAGCAGGTAGTAAACTTGCAGTTAAATCAAGTAACTTGGATGCAAGTGCACATTAATAAGCAACAACAGAAAAGATCTACATAAAAATTATAACTCTATTTTGATTAATTCTGATTCATCAATAAACCCATCAAGTTATAGAATCAGATCATTCGCGCAATCTTCGGCCAAGGCAATTAGATCAGTCGTCAACGGTTTTCACACCATAATTGTGATCGCCAACCTCGCTGGCAAAGCTGGTCCTGCTATTGCGCCATGGCTAACAAAATATACAATGTAGCAAATAATGGTTGTCATGTTTCAATAAATACGAACTTTTAGTACATTCAGGCTTGACTAGGCAAATAATTATTGATGAAAAACAAGTAACATTAGATACATGGCTCTGCGAAAGGTTTGTAGACAAGCTTACAAAAGCTTCGCTTCTTGTAGGCCGTGCGGGTAGTCCTTTCGTCTTGTACAGAAATATTATAGAAGATACGGAGTATGCAGTACAAGAGGAAGTTGGAATTGTCAGCGAAAAATATGTCGTAGTCGAGATGTTTACCTACGGTGGTTTTCTTCCGTCCACTTTTCAACAACAATATGTATTCACGTTGTCTGAATTTCCAACATGGATGATGCAAAGAAGTCATGAGATGTTCTTTAGGTGTGTCAACAACCTAGAAGAAATAGTACAGTAGGAATATTTTATTTAATTAAATTATCTACTTCATGACACCTATAGCTTCATTAATCAAGGGCATTATCCCTTATAACTAATTGATTAGTATAAAATTATTGTTTTCTTTACGCATCAACTTTGAATGTGTTTATTCACTAACCTGTGCTATGCTAAAAAATGAAAATTGTAATTGGTTGATGGAGCATCATTG
>DATDNG010000499.1:0-4624 GCA_036518375.1 Nitrososphaeraceae archaeon
CATAATGAGCATGTTATCAACAATCTCACTATCACAGTTCAGGTAGAATAGGAAGATTAGATAATTTTCATTCTAACTGAATGAAAAAGTATTGAATGAAAAGCAATAGTTATTACAACAAATCTACAGACAACACTAACAAATCGGTACATGATTATAATCCCACCAGCACCATCATCATATCAAACAACAGAGTTAGGGAAATTTCTTCCCTAAAGTGTATGATTCAAACCAGATCATTAACATTATCGTCATCATCGTTATGATGCAAAAGTATTCGATCCTAGCCATGTAGTAAAGGAGTTTATACCTGCCCATGTTAGGAAGATCCGAGGTCAATAATCTACCCCGCATTATTTTTATGATGTTGTCTTTACCAATCGCGCCTACAGCGTATTGTATCTTGTCATCTAATTCTTCCCTAGATTTTCCGGCTACTATAATGTGAACCGTACTGTAACCTTACAGTATCAGCTACATTATTGACATTATTAGTGGCCTTCATGTCGTTGTCAATTTGGCTTTTTGCCACTGTCGCATTCGTAATGACTGGACATATGAGTTATTAACAGGATATTGACGGATGACCTTATACCATTATTACTATCGATTCCGTTTACCATCTATGCTATTATTGTTATTGCTATCAAGTAGTGTTGTTGTTGATGTTATCGTTTTTGTTTGTACTGAGGTTGATGACGTTGTTGATGATCTTACCAATTCAATTTACTAGTATTACCAAATAAAAACGCCCTAAATATGCATATACATAATTTATGTATATTCTCGATATAGAATTGCAATGGATTTCTTATCTGAGGGACATTTCATATCATTAGCTGTATGTTCGATTTTTGGAATGTCACAGCAAATGTATTAGAAGACTACTTTACTTCCAACTCTAACACATACTGTATGTGGATTGTACCACACATATTATAACCATACTCAATATCATAGTAAATTTGGTACTGCTTTCCCTCGAAATAAATCCGACTTTGTATTCTTTTTCTTCCCCTTCACACTTACATTGTTGGATTTGATTGGCTGTGCTGCTGCAAATGAGGTAGCAGCCGCCATCTCATATTCTTTGTTTTTGCTTTATTATTGGCGGCCATCTGTCTTTCATCCATCAGTACATCAGTCGATCATCACTGTGATGGCGACGCATTTAGCAGGGCTATTTATCTGCTTGTCTTTGTTCAGCTCAATAGGAATCTACTTGCCAGTAATGTTACTTTCTTTGCTCATTCCTGCCATGCCCGGTTTGTTAGCTATATTGGCACCCTTGGAAATGGTATTTGTATTATTCCCTTCTACTTGGTTCAATTGGCTAACGGTTCCAGCAGCTTTGGGTCCACCTTTTACCGTTGCAACAGTAGAGGGTGGTGTACTAGATTTACCACCGCCACTACTCATGTTAGCACTTGGTTTTTGAGCTGCAGATTTTCCAGCTGAAGCTTCTGAAGGTTTAGTAGCATTTGTTCCAGCAGTGCTAGTAGTATTCTTTTTTGTTGCATTCGTTTGTGCAAACACTGACATTGAATGAAGGCCCGTCGATGCTAAAACTAGCCCGAAAGCAATTGCAAGTGTCAAGGTGATAGATATTATGTGTTTCATTGTACCATCTATAATGTCTAACAATAATTATAAAACTTTCATATTTCTACCATAGATCAAGGCAAAGACATGAGATAAAATATTCTCTATTTCAAATTCCAAAAATGCATCCCCAAAATTAAACATTTGAATACTAAATCCAAATTGACTGATGAACCTATTACAACTGATGCAAAACTGAAGGATAGGAATGCTCTAATACAAACTGGGTCATTTCAGGATCTGTCTGCCTACTTTCAGTCAGTAGTTTGGGGTATATCTGTCGCGTTCTCCTGCCGATACTTGCTTAAACTATATTTGATCGGCATCGTGGCAATTGGATTGGTGGCACGCTCACAATGAAATGTCTCCCAGATCTTAATTAACACAAGTAGATTGATCCTTGCTAGCATGTACCTGAAAAGTGTTCTAAAATATTAGGCATAACGATCGGTCGTCGATGCCTATGTGATAACTACAAACAAAATTTGGTATCCTTTCAGTCAATCAGAGCAAGCAAGTTGTAATCGTAGATGGCTAGTAGCATTAATGACCATGATCATAGTACAGATGTCATTAATGGAAGTTATTACCCATTATTCACGATAATGATAAATAATGGTCATTGATAATAGCTGAATTAATAAGACAAAAACACCTAGATGCCTTGTCGTAAACTAATGAATCTACAACAATGGTGTGAATTAGATGAGCTCATTTATATCTCACAGACAGATGAAGAATATAAGCAATATGCAGGTTTGGATTTTAAGAGAGAAATAATAGAACAACTTGCCGAAATGAAGCTAAATAACTCAAAGATCTTTATTGACTTTTTTTCCCAACCAAGACCCCTTGTTCTTGGAGCAATAGAAGATATTGCATATTCTAAGAACAAGAAACTTGAATTAAAGTTACACAAGACAAGAAATGAGAAAGTGTCATCATCAAAATACAAATTCGAAGGCTCTCCTGTAAACTGGAGTACTTGGCGTCAGTTCAACAGTCATGAAAAGGATCACACAAAGCGAAAGGAGTTATTTGATGAATTCATTCTAAAAACTGAATACATAGCGCCGATAATAGAAAAGAGATTTTTGTCAATAAATCAAACCTATGAAGAATATGGTAACGATATTACAGATGGCAGGGGCAGGAAATTGGACGCTGTTTCTGCTTATTTGGAACATGAAAATATATCTTACGATAAATTAGTTGAATTTATAAAATCGGTGGGACAGAGAGTCAAGAAGCCATTCAAAGACGCATTGATGGATATCGGCAAGACCATTCTTGGGAAAGAGCCAGAATACTATGATGATTTTTATTTTTTCAGGAACAAGGTATATCATGACATAGACAATAGTTTTTTGGCAGTAGACTCTCTTAGTGAAGTAAAAAAGATATTAAGAATGTTGGACTTTGATTTGCGGAGGATTCATTTCGATACTGAAGATAGAAGAAACAAATACCCATCACCCATATGCTTTTTTGTAAGGATACCCTATGATATACGTGTCCTTTATAAGAGAGAGAGTCCATATTTTGATTTTCAAGCTTGTTTCCATGAGACAGGCCATGCTATGCATGCTAGTTCAATAGATGCAAACAACGAATATTGGAATAAATATAGGATTCCGATGGGCATAGCAGAAACTTTTTCTACATTTTTAGAGGGATTGACAAAAAAGACTAGCTATGTATGTCCCTTACTTGGTTTAGAGAAAAAAGACAAAGTAATCAACAAATTAATATCAAGAAATCATTTTATAGAATTATTTTTTGTTACATTTTATGCCGCAAATTCATTAATGAAGATAGAATATTGGAAAAGAAATTTGTCAATAGATCAAGCGTGCGAAGTTTATTCTAGGTTGATTAAAGAGTATACCGGATTTGAGATACCAGGAGAATATTGGCTATTACATCACATTCTTCCTGAATCAATAATGTACGTACCAAGTTATCTGCTTGCAGCTGTGAGAGCAGCAGAACTAAATGCCTATATCAAAAATAGATTTGGAGATCAGTGGTGGACAGAAAAAGAAACAGGTAAGAACCTTAGGGAGATAATGAAATTAGGAGCAAGTATGGATTTATCAATATTTTCTAATCTGGACAGCACCATTTTCGTTAAAGAAATTACAGAACACGTTTAGTCTGACCATACATAAAGAACATTGAACAGAGTTACTCTATTTTCTTTTGAAAAGAATTAACGGTCATATGTTAAAGAATGAACAATTGAATGACGATTGCAAAATTGACAATCAGATGTTGTAGGTATATGCATATGCTACACAATGGTGACAATTACTCTACAAAGCATGTCCGACATTATTCCTGTCTGTTAGTCTCATTTGCATTCCATATTTAGGACGTAGTGTGACAAGAGGCTGGAGTATAACAGGATGTCCTGGAATGATTCTCATTTTCCAACGTCGAGCAATAGTAGCAATGACTAATATTCCCTCCATCCATGCAAACGGTTCTCCTATACAAGACCTTGGACCACCACCAAATGGAAAATAGCTAAACCTTGGTCGTTTAGCCTTTTCTGATGGACTCCATCTTTCTGGATCAAATTGTTCAGGTTCAGGAAAATAGCGAGGATCATGGTGCATTAAATATTGACTCATTAGAATTGAAGAACCTGCAGGTATAACATAATCGTCAATTTTGCAATCATTTATAGCCTGGCGACCTATTGCCCATGCTGGCGGATAGAGGCGCATCGATTCGGCAAAGACTCTTTCTGTATATTCTAACTTGGGTATATCTTCAACAGTAGGAACCGTATGATCACTATTGTCAAGTACAGAATCAACTTCCTCATGAAGCATCTTTTCTTCTTCAGAATTATATGAGAGTAGGTAAAATGTCCATGTTAGTGCGTTTGCCACGGTTTCATGACCAGCAAGGAAAATGGTGGTTACATTATCTCTTAATTGCTGTTTGTAGGTATTGACCTCATTATGAATCTTCTTTTTCTTTTTGTCGTCAGATTTATTATTATTTTCATTTG
>DATDNG010000500.1:0-2515 GCA_036518375.1 Nitrososphaeraceae archaeon
GTCGTTGTTAGTCCATGTTACCGTATCTCCAACTTTTATATTAGTTGACTTTGGTGAAAATCCATTCGTAGGGTTAATGGAAGCTCCTGCCGGGATGCTAACCTTGGCTCCACTAGATTGTGCAGCTGCTGAATGTTGGGATAAGCTTGAAGCCGCAGCAAAAGTTACCAATGTTGCTGCTAATGCGACAACAATACCATAGATTGTTATCCTATGTTTTGCAGACATTACCTATAGTAATGTAACATATTTTATAAGTGCTTCAATTTAACGTGTTAAAATTTAACGTTTTTTTTTGATTGAACCCTCTTTTATCAATGATATTATTCTTGATCTTAGGTATTTCATCATCACCATTAGAAAAGGCAAAAACAACAAAACGCCGTTTCCTAAGAAAGTTACTTAATGGTTGGTGAATCCAGGTCCTGTTATCCCCTAATAAGCTGGCTATCTGCTTTGATCGGAAAAGGTCCATCCCATTTTAGGGAGCTACTGTCCATAAAGTACGCTACAAGAACGTCTTGTGAGTCCCTACCCTTCCAAGTGCCATTCTAGTCACCACTTCCAAATTACCTGGATCATTGAAATTACTTTGAGTAAGAGAAACTTCTGTTGGAGTGTATTTTATTATGGTGATAAAACAGATTATGATGAGCAAGTAGCAAATAGCAAAAGCTAACAAATACCCATTGAAGATTAATTTCGAGGTTGCCGAACCTGAAGGAAGTCCTTCAGGTACGTCCTATAAATGAGCAAGTAATAAAGCAGTTGATTTGTATCTCTAAAATATGAACATTTCTGTTACAGAAGTACCTTTGAAAATTATAGCAAAGACCTATCCTTGCAAAGTGAGAAGAAATAAGAAAGTAATATACTCATTTACAGACGCTTATCATAGCCTTTGCCTTGATAAGAAGGATATTCTATCAGCCGAGTTAGAAGCATGTGAAAGACTTTCAAAAAATGCTGCAGATGAATCAGAAAGGACAGCAATAGAAACAGACATGTCCGAATTAAAAATGGCATTAGATCTGCTGCCTTAATACTTTATTTTCAGATGTACAAACAAGGAGCGGAATCTTATATGGGCAAACAACGACTAAATACAAATTATTATCACTATTTCTTATTATGTAAACAATGTCACTGGTGCGCATCATCTCTAAATCTAGGAGTGAGTAACAGAATCATTAAATGCCCTAGTTGCAAGGATGCATATGTAAAATTAATGCCGATTTTTGAATTTGTTTTATAAATGTCCCAGCTGATATGATTGACTATCATTTAAAGAACTGTACCTAAAACATAAAAGACGTTATATGTAAAACACAAATAATTGACAAAAAAAAGACGTTATGAGAAGCTGATAATGCCTTTTACCTAAAATACAAAAGCTTGGAAGATATGCTCAAAATCATAATCTATTCTTCACAATCAATGCTAGGAACAGTCCCTATGCTATATCATATTATCCACAATGATCGGCAAATACTATTCATTCAAACAGCAGGAGTAGTAGGTGGTAACAGCGTTATAATTCATTATACTATTCAAAGTGACAAACCAAACAAGAAATTCATTGAACTCAAGCGGCTATCAGGAGAATTCAGTTATGTTCATAAAATTGGTAGTGATAGTATGTCTTTGTATGTGCCGGTATTAGAGTTGGAGGCATCGAACTTCAACTTTCCTTAAACATCTAACAATCTATTCTCATCGATCTCATTTGAGATGTGCTATGCACTTTACCTCTTATATTAATTAATTGTAGTGAAATACGTCAAAATGATATATAGAATAATAAAAATAACAGAAAGACAAGAAAACAGAGAATCTGCTTTAAAGAAAAAATGAAGAAACTTTGTGAATAATCACTTTGACTTTTGTTGCAATGCTTGCTGTTGTGCTTTTAATAATTCATTTCCATTTGCATCTTTAATTGATTCAACTGTTCCATAGATTGGCTGGCCCTGAAAATGATTCGATGTAGCATTATTATCCAAGTCAATAGTGATTACTTTTCCTTTAGAGATAAGGATGTTTGTCTTTACATTATTCCATGCACTAGTGTTATTTAGTTTAATATCAACAGTTCCTAGAATTGAGGTACTTTTTTCTGGAGATAATAATTGAACTATTGTATTATTGGTGTTAGATGGTTTGAAGTTAATTATGTCGTGGGTATGCCATCTCGAACTATCATTTAATACCTTGATGAATTTTGCTGCAAAGTTTGTTACCTTTCCTGTATTGACAGTTAAATTCCAGTCCCCTGAAAGGACAAATTTTGTTGCATTAGATAGACTTGCTGAATTAATGGTCGCATTAATGGGTTTCTGAGTTACAAAGATCAGCGAGCTTATATCTCCATTAGCTGAAAAGGTCTTAATAGGCGATGCTAACGCGATTCCTTGCGTAGTATTTGTCATTTTCGTGCTATTGGGACCTGCTGCGCTGGACATTTGATTTGTCTGACCAAATACTGGGAGAATACTGCTGTTTATTGTAGCGGCAA
>DATDNG010000501.1:0-3354 GCA_036518375.1 Nitrososphaeraceae archaeon
ATGATACAACTAATAATATTGTGGATGTTATCAATAACAAGATTACTAAGATTACAGCATTATTCTTGGACATATCAATTCGTGAAAAGAATAATAATATTTGAATTTAAGTTAACCAAGTTAATGAAGATAATATCCACACTCATACTGTTGAGTTTTTTTTGCATGCCATGATGCTGGAACGCATATCATCGTAGATGTAACATAAAATATCATCCTACCGGATTTAATTCACTGTGGGTTAATGGTTAATGGAGAAGAGGTACCAAAATAATAAAAACCTACAAAAGTAATTGTGATGATGCTAATTCCCTCTCTAAATGAAATTTAATTCCATACACAAAATTAGAAGAACAACAAACTGATGGCACAAATCGTATGATAATGACATGTACAGTTCAATCCCATATATAAAATCACAGCATTATCTTTGCTTATCATATGCATGGCGTTCGTTGTGTAAAATTGGCAATGATTCAATTGTACCTTTAGCACTGCAACCAGGGCAATGTTGTACTGCTGCTAAGTTAGATATGTCAAACTCTTATTTATTATTCGAATCAATCATTAGATCAAACTTAAGAGATTCATTGGATGTACTATATGTATAATATGAAGCGCACCAGACAGTGTAGTATAGATATTTTAGTAGATAGATCTTTGAAGTCAGTCTATGTCTTATGCGTTTTTCTTTTCTCCAAGTTTGTATTACATTGTCTTTATGAATAAAGAATTGCTACTTTGATCATATCCTATATCATAGAAAGTTATCACTCTAAAACCATTATCATGCAAGTATTTCATTTCTGCTTCAAACAGGTTTAGTGTTGTATCAGAAGATTTATTGGTATAACTTACATCAGTATATGCAGGAATGATTTCATGATATCCTATTACAGGGATAGCATTTATCATTCCACCTTCATTGAATTTATTTTGGCTGTCAAGCGCTGCAACAAATTGGCTAAACATTTGCGAATTGTTATATGAAGTACCATTATCTCTAACATGCTGCATGCTCCACTCTCCAATAGAATATCTATTTGCATAAAGATACATAAGGTGAGAATGTCCATTTATGGCATAATCATAATATTTTGAAATTGTATTTACTACAGTTTGATTATCTGATGCCACATTTTTAGGAACTGCAAAGACTGTGGTATTAATGCCATGGTCTAAAAGACATTGCTTTGATTGACCTACTTCATATTCTAATTTGTTAGCAGATAAATGATTTAGATCTATATCGCCCTTAGCTTTAGTTCCATAATCTACTGTTTTAGATCCTATAACATGTCCTTCTTTATACAGCTGTACTAACTCCTGCCATGTGATCTTATCTCTCAATCCTACCTTATTGCAAGTTACAAAGAAGTTTGCTTTAAAACCGTATTTGTCTAGAATTGGTTTGGCATACGTATATTGACTTTGTAATCCATCACCAAAAGTTAAAATCACCACTTTACCAGTATTATTATTGTTTAGGCCATTGAGAACGCTCACTTGATTGTTTTTTCCTCCAACTGAGGTTAGTGCTGCTGCTGATGCTGATGATGCTGATGATGCTGATGATGATGATGATTGTTGTTCTTGGTTAGACAAAGAGGGAGAAGTAGAAGGAATATATGGAATCTGACCATAGGCGCTAATTGAAAGTGATAACTCTATAGTTACCAAATTAAATATTAAACCAAATAATAGTAAACCTAAAAAAACCATTTTTAACATATCAATATCAATATATCCAACTAATATCTATAGAAAATTAGTATTTGAAAATTAGTTAACCAAGTTAATGAAGCATTAGTATTGAGAACGTTATAGATTCTATCACTATTTCTCCTTTTTTGAGGCTACACAAGATCTCTGCTGCTATTGTTATTGTTCCGACTAATCAGCTGCATATAGAAGACAGCAAGAATAAACAAGGTAGGAAGAGAATATTGCCATCTTGCAATAAAGCTGAAGTAGTCTGATAACTAGTGGTTTGTCACTATTGTCACTAGCTGCTTTCTATTAATAGCACAAGAATCTGGTAAGAAATATCTAAGGTGTAATCATATATTCGGTGCGAATTCTTTCCCGGATAAGATAATATTCACTTTATCTTCACTTCTTCATTGAAACGACTCATTAGCTCCTGCCTAAACCTTCTTCTATTATATCACCCGTTCCACCTTGATTCGTGAACTATCAGCAGCGGCTGATATCCGCACACAGCTATAGTGCTGTGTAACATCTAAAGCATGGGAAACTAGAAGCAACATCAGCACAATCAATGACAGCACCAACTATAACACCAACATCAATGACAGCAGCAAAAGAAGCAACAGCACATACGTTTGACATAGGTGTAATTAATCCAGCGTCACAGGCAACAGATTCCTCAGATTCAGAGGAAGAAGAAAATGATCATAATCAGCAGCAACGACAAAAGCAAAAACGCATATACAAACAACTCATAAAGGCTGTAGGAAGAGCGGCCTTCCTTGCAACTACTAAACGAAGAAAAAGCCAATCTCTGCAGCTATAGCAAAGACATCATCATCTGTGACAGCAGCAATATCATAACAATAACAAGAAGGATTGTTCTGATTTTATTTTGCTCCATTAGGATTCCTATAGTGTTATTATTTGAAGTCTGTAGAGCCTCTATAGAATTGAGTATTGTTTCCATGGTGGGAAGATATTTATCGAATCTGTCAGTAGGCCCTGAGAATAATACTGAAAACTGCATCACCTAAATTCATGGTGCTTAAAGTAGCCATCTTTTTATTCAAATACTAATCTCATTTTGCTTATTGTTGTTGTGGGTTCTTTGAATTTCAAGAAATCAAATTCAACACTATTTAATGCAGTATTTTTTGCTTCCAAGAGTCACCACTATTATTATCGTTATTATGTATCTATGTGGGATTAGAATCATAACACTGTGATCTGCGAACTATTGCATCAATCAATCAATGAAAAATAATAGGAGGATATATCTCTATCTTTTAGAGATGTCTTTCTGTGTGCTTGCTTATGTGGATGTTGAAGTAGTTAGTCAGACAGTCTGCAAAGTTGGATTTGCTTATTTTGGAATTGTCATGTTCTTTTACACAATGCAAGAATTGTCTAACATCATGACGAAATTCATGCTTTGAAGAAGATGAAGATGCTAATGCGGGAGTTGCGATTGTAGTTGATGCTAATAGTATTGTCATTACTGCAGATATAGCAGCTATTGACATTAGCATTTGCTTTTTATTTATCGTCATCATTGTTAGCATCATCATAATAGCAAAAGTATTAAAAGGCTTGATTAACCCTGTTAATTGACCAGATCACATAAGATTATTCTTAGTTTTC
>DATDNG010000502.1:0-2624 GCA_036518375.1 Nitrososphaeraceae archaeon
TGTAGTCATTATCACCTTGCTATAAATAATTTTTCACATATTGAAACATTAAAGAGAATACTCAATTATTCTTTAGTAATATAGAATTTGCCTGTTTGTAAATCAACTCTTATATATCGGGATTCATTTGCAAATCTCTCGAGTCTTTGATTTGATACATCTGCAGTCAGACCGAATCCACCATTACTACGTTCTTTGGAGATATCCTTTATGCCAAATCCATAATTAAGGATCTCCTCATCACTAATCTCTATTTTTACATAGATCTGTATATACTTTTTAGAAAGTTCGTCCATCAATGAATCCATTGACTTTAGGTATGATATCTCATCCTTCTCCTTACTTTCGGCATTAATGTCAACATCATCTGGATTTATAGATGCTGTCATAACCATTCTCACGTAAATGTTAAATTAGACTCATGTTTAATTTATTCTTCTTCTCCACTGCTTTAGTTTATAATGAGGAGAAGAGAATCTAAGATGAAATAGATAGATATTTACATGCTATACTTATGCGCATGATAAAATTAAGGAAAAATTTGTTCTCCAGTATACCTATCTATTATTCTGATCGCTTTTGTTGGACAAGTCTGAGCTGCAGCAAGTATCATATCAAAGTCTGCTCCAGTCTCTGATTTGACTATTGCCTTTGGATTTACTATTTTATTTTTTTCGACTACAAAGACTTTAGGTGCAAGTGTTTCACAACTGCCAAATGCCATGCAAAGGGAAGGATCGACCGTTAAGTGAAAACGAGCTTTTGGAATATCCAATAGGTCTATGGATTGTGTTTTTAATTCAGCGCCTAAATCATTATTATTGTTCATTTTTGTATTTTCATGGCGATTAGCAGCATGATGATGATATGATGATGATTGATCCGATTGGACTTGATAATAACCGTATTTCATATTATTATCGTCATCATCATCTACTTTATTGTCGTTATGTGACCAATCATTATCAAAGGTTAGTTCATCATATTGCCTTCTTTTCTCTCTATTTGAAAGAACCTCAAAAGCAGCATTGATTTTCTTTATCATATCTTCAGCAAAGTCGGAATTGTTCCTATCAGGATGATACTTTTTGGCTAGGAGCCTATATGCTGCCCTAATCTCATTGTATTTAGCCTTTTCGGGTACGCCAAGAATTGTATAATAACCCTTAGAATCCAAGAGACATTATCAGTATATGATACACACCACAACAAGGTAAAAGTGTTTGGAGACATGGATAGTTCCTTTTGACTATCCTGCCAATCAAAAACAATATCCTTTGCATTAGATACACCTAATGCTGACATAATCCAAGGCATCACCTTCTTTAAATAATAGGTCATTGTGCATCTGTTACAATTATCTAAACCCAAGCAATTGTGACGAACAGTACCATACGCTGAAGGACAAGGAGTTCTTATGACAAAAGATGACTCAGAGGCGGCAACATGGACAGGACAAGGTATAGTACACGTGTCTGGTAATAGGAGGACGGATCGTGGATCAGTATTTTGTAGCACAGCTTCAACAGACAAACTTGCATTTCTTAACAATATTCTAGGCGTATTTGAATACGAAGCAAATTTAGAAGATGCAATTGCAGAAGGAAAGGTATGGGAATGGAAATAACATAGTAGTAGTTACAGCTCAGGCAATTCTTATATAGTCTACTCCATTTCTTGTTTCTAATATATGTCAGATTCAGTATCAAACTGGGAATCAACTATTCAAAAAACTGTCAGATCAAGTGAAGGAAATTTAATAGGAAATGTTGACGCTGTAGATGAGAATTCTATATTGGTATCCACAGAAGGTGGAAGAACAAGATACAAAATACCAAAGCATATTGTACAGGGTTTTGATGGTCATCAAGTATCGCTCAATGTGCAGAAAGCAGAGCTCGAAAGATTCAAGGGAGCTGAAGCTGAAGGTTTTAGAGAAGTAAAATAATAATAAAGTTCAGTACATTTATTCGCAGTAAGCTATCCTTATTGATGCATTACCACATGTCATATACCTTTAATTTACAAATAAAACTCTGTTTTTGATTTTGCCAAGTTTTTCTATTTCAACTTCTACTATGTCATTATGCTTTAGATATTTTAAGTTTGATGACATAGATAGTGCAGTCCCCGACGGTGTCCCTGTCGATATAATGTCACCAGGTTCAAGTGTCATAACCTTGCTTAGGCTGTATATGATTTTCTCTATCTTTAGTACAAGGTTCTTTGTCGATGAATTCTGTCTAATTTCACCATTTACCTTTGTTGTTATATGAAGATTACAAGGATCAGAAATCTCATCAGTAGTTGTTAGCCATGGCCCACATGGTCCAAATGTATCAAAGCCCTTTGCTCTGCTGTATTGCTTGTCGACAAATTGTACATCACGTGCAGAGACATCATTGAATACAAAATATCCTACAACATAGTTTAACGCATCATCTTCATCTATTTTCCTACACCTTTTGCCTATTGCAAGAGCCAGCTCTCCCTCATAATCCAGCTCCTTTACAAAATTTGGGCATACAATATCATCCATTCCTCCTATTAGACTCGTTCTTGGGCTTGCGTACTTGACCGTCTACGTAATTATGTTAGTTAGCGTAGTTTTTATGTCCTTATTC
>DATDNG010000503.1:0-2699 GCA_036518375.1 Nitrososphaeraceae archaeon
TATACTGTCCGTGCCAAACGATATCGGGAGTAGTTAAATTCTTTATTTCATCAAGATTTCCTTTGTTTAATACCTCCTCGACGAATTGCAGAGCAATTGACTTGTTATTAGTAAAAGACATAACGAATACTAGGCATCTGCACGCGTTATTAAATATTCGTTAAGAATAAATCGTTGGATCTATTGAACAGTGGCTGCATTAACATCTTCTGGACATTCTATACCGGTCCATGAGACATCTGTACTATCATAGATGACCACGTGTTTACAGCTGTCTCGAGACCATAACATATTTTATCTATCACTTGCAAATCCAACTGTTTGATTGTTGTATGAAAAAGATAAATCTAACCTTTTTAGCTAACTAGATATGTCCTCTTCATCTCCTGATAGTGGTCACAAGTTTTTAGTAGTCGCTGCTGTAAGTATTATATTAACGGCAATGTTGATTACCACCTCGATAATATATGCATCTGCCGCCTTAGGTAATAATACCACGAGTGGTAGTACCAAGATGGGGAATCATAATTTTTCTTCTGTCCCAACAGACTTGTTTATAACTGGCTTTGGAAGTATAATTAAGGGAGGAGTTGCCTTTCTAACGGTAGCAGGAACTGCTGGTGGGCCGGGGACAGACACAACAGCTGGATCTCCGAATGGATATAATTTTTATACAGATAATGGGATATTCTCAGTTATAGGAGGTCGCAATATAGGCTGGAATGGTCCTGCCTTGATAACACTTGATAAATTTAATTGCGAGAAATCTTTTCATAAGCAAGGACAATACTCATTTAGTGCAAATTCGCTGAGTATCAGTGGCACTAATGCAAGAACGGTACAAAAAGTAAGTGCAGTCGGATGGGCTAATGAGAGTTCTGCTCCTGGCCAGTACCGACTTTGTATAGTTGGTGTTTACAGTTCTAAACCATAACCTCCTAGATCATTTTTCACTTATGTACACGTACGCGAATTCGCAATTACGACCAAATACCAAAGACAATAAAAATAAATGTTCTTATAAAATGGCTAGAGGGCCAAAATATATGACAAATAGCAAGGGAAGAAGCAATAGCTACTGGTAGTGTCTGCAACATAATACAAGAATGATCCTGAATTTGATCTAATGAGGCAACTTGCTGTAAAGCTGCTGAAAAATCAGGAGATACTATTGAGTCTTTTGTATCTACAGTTAGATTAAAGGAAAGAATTAGAAAGATATTACAATTACCATCATCATCTTCGTTAGATACAAGACTATTACAACAAAAAATGTTTGGTCTGTGTATAACATATAATATAAAATAAGCAGTATAACATATAATTATGTAGATCGACGATGAGTTCCACGCAATCTTTAGCTGCGGTTAAGAATTGGGTCTTTAATGAGGACTCTAGCATACATCGCTAATCGCCACGAAGGATGCAACGGAGAAGAATGTGTTTGTGGTTGTCATAGCATGAAAGCGCTTTAAAAAGTAAAATCAATAAGTACAATAATAATATTTCAAATATATTTTGCTGTTCTACGAACTCCTTTATATTGCTATAGATAATGTTAGATATACGCTCTTGTTTGTCATGAAACCTTATTGGAGCAAGCTATCGTATCTTTGCAAGTTGGACTGAAAAATGGTACTCATTTCAATCCACGTGTATGATCTAGTCTAACGAGTTTATGATTCCACCTTAATACAGCACCACACTTATTGCAAAAAGCTGAACCATCTGGATTTTACGAGTGTCATTAAGCCATATGATCGCAATATTAATGGTAAAAGCAATTTTATGAATTTGTTACAAAATGCCATTATGCGGTCTTTAATATCTTCCTCTTATTTACTTTCACTGCAGCCTTTAGACATAGGCATGAATCATGCCCATGCTTGGCCTACATGTATAAACCGAACACCAATCATCTCATCTCGATTGTTTCCTAAGGCCAAGCATTTGGGCATATTTTGATCCTAAATTTGTGTACAAGAACTTTATATCTTTGATCTCAAAATTTGAGCGTTTTCGCAGATATTTTGCTGAGTTTAATCCTGAAACTAAGTACCTTGTAATTCCAATAGTTTAAGCCTATCCTTCCGATGACAACAAAAATCTTCAAAAAAAAGCTACTCAGGCTACAAACTCTTTAGTAAAGGAAAGGAGCCATTGGATGTAGCAATACAACTAAACCTAAGACAAAAAGAAGTATGGTGTCTCGCTGGGCTCTTCTGATTAGCTAGCTATTTGGAAAAGAATCCAAGATTTATTTTTGCCTTACTTCATGTCTATATGAGGTTCATTAGAGTGTACAAAACTTGGATTTCGTACTGAGTGCCGTTTAAACGGGTTCAAAATAATCCCCCTCTCCTTGCTTTGTACAGAATATATTGGGTACTCTTGGACGTTAGCAGTTGAGTAGCTTGAGACCTGTTCAAAATGATACTTTGTATCAAACGATGTAAATGACTTTATAACACGATAAAGATCGTCGCCAATGACCATACCATTTTCCTTCGCCTTAGAATTTATCTTTGCACATCTATTCATTGTCGACCCAAACAGATCGTCGGTTGCAGATGTTATTGATCTAGCTATTTCTACCATGCCATAATCTGCACTGATTCGATAACTTACGGGTGGCAATGCTTCCTCATTTAATTTAGCATTAATGAACCGATGGGCTTCGATCATTGTAGTGCAGCATT
>DATDNG010000504.1:0-2622 GCA_036518375.1 Nitrososphaeraceae archaeon
AGGTTTTTAATGGATACTTTGTGAACTTTTTGCTGTTGTCTTTGTTGCCTCTCTTTTTTTGACTGTTCCTGCCTCTCTACTGTCTTGCCAGCCTCCATCTCTTTTTCACTCATTTGTTTTGTGCTCCTCGACTATTCTCCTGCTCTTTTGTGCATATATGGATAACACATACCCTTACAATCCTTCATGCTTTTATCAGCTCCCTGCAATGGTCCTAATCTTAAATCCTCGTTTGTAAGATAAGAGCCTTAGACCGAAGCTCAAACCAACTACGATAATTATGAGTACAAGAGCGGCACCCCAGCCAAAGGAATGGGCAGATTCGTAAGGTTGGGATGCCAACCTCCAGATCCTCAGAGGTAGTGCGTCTACCGGTCCTTTTAGGCTCGTAAAGAAGAGATCAGTTCCTAGTATTGTCATGATTAAAGGAGCAGTTTCTCCAGCTATTCTTGATATAGCCAACATTATTCCTGTTAATACGCCACTCTTTGCGTTTTTGAGAACTATATATGATATTACCTTTCTTTTCGAAACTCCTAAAGAATATCCTGCCTCTCGTAAAGAGTTTGGAACAATCCTTAGTGTTTCTTCAGTAACTCTAACAACAATTGGGATCATAATTATAGACAGAGCAAATGCACCTGCCCATACAGAGAATGAACCAATTGCTAGGACTATAGTAACATATCCTACTATACCAATTACTATTGACGGCAAACCCACAAGAACATCACTAAAGAACCTAACACTTGATGGAAATATGCCGTTACCTGCAAATTCTGATAGATAAATTCCAGCTAAAACACCTATCGGTACTCCAATGGCTGTTGCCAAGCCAACTACGATCAAAGTTCCCTGGATGGCAGGACCTATTCCTCCTAGACCAGATCCAATGGCTCCTGGTGTCTGTGTCAAGAAATTGATACTCAAAGCTGCAATGCCATTTCTTACAACTTCTATCAAAATACTTCCTAAAGGAACTATAGCAAGTATAACACACAATATTGCTAATACACTGACAATCTTGTCTACAAATCTACGGCGTGAGGACCGCCTTGACATTATATCTTGGATTTTGTCTTTGTAATTGATTTTTGATTCTTCTTTGTACAACTTATACCACCACCACAGATTTACCACTACTCCCTAATTCCTGGACTAACCTTCACCATTCTTGAGACTAATAAACGCGCTCCGATATTGATAGCCATAGTAATGATAAGCAGAACAGCTCCCAAACCAATTAATGCAGACAGCTGGAGATCAGAAGACGCCTCGTTGAATTCATTAGCGATCAAGCTTGACAATGTCTGACTCTGGGAGAAAAGAGAAGTGGGGATAGCAGCCAATCCAATGGTATTCCCAATGATTAAAGTAACGAGCAGTGTTTCTCCCACTGCTCTTCCCAAGCCAAGCATTGCTGCGCCTAATATCCCTGATTTTGCATAAGGAAAAATGGCAGTCCTAACCATTTCCCACCTGGTAGCTCCAAGACTATATGCAGCTTCCCTCTGTGAGTTTGGTACGTTCCTCATAACTTCTCGGCATATTGAAGATATAATAGGTATTATCATAATGGCCAGAACTATGCCAGCTGTAAAAATGTCTAGGCCAAATGGAGTTGCTGCAAAAAATGGGATTGATCTTCCAAATGCATTATAAAGTGGTAATTCAATCAAATTTAAGATCCAGAATCTGAAAACAAACAATGCCCATAAACCATAAATTATACTTGGCACTGCTGCTAGTGCTTCAACCACAAAGGATAATGGACTGCTTATCTTCGGAGAAGCCATTTCAGAGAGAAATATGGCAATTCCTAAGCTAATGGGAACACCTATTGCCATCGCTATTGCCGAGCTAACTAGAGTTCCTATAATGTAAGGCAATGCACCATATGATTCGCGGCCTTCGACCGAATTCCAGTCAGTACCGGTAAAAAACTTAAAACCTTCAGTAGAAAATATTTTCTGAGATCCATTTCCGACTGCATATCCTATCAGAGCAACCATCAAAAGTGTATACGCAGCAGCAGCAATAGCCACAATGTAAAAGATCTTGTCTCCGCGTCGCTTTCCGCTAAGGAAAAAGGTAGATAACTCTTTATTGCGTTGTTCATGAGATTTTGTAGAAATAATATTAACCACCTATTTGCCATATTCGCTTAATACTACATCTATATTACAATTACCTATGCTAATACCATAGATTTACGACAAGCATATAGTTCTACCAACGACTATATGAATTACTTGCATTAATAATTGACCAATAATAACTCTATATTCTACCCCTCCAAGAGTAGAATATAGTTTAACTCAAAAAGGCCAAGAACTTGTAGAATCCGTGATTGATTTGCTACAATGGATGAGAAAATGGTCTTCAACAAACAGGGATCTCAATTGAAATTGCATTGCTATATAACAATATTTTGTTGTCGCATTTTATTTGTGTTTAAACCTACTTTATGGTTGTAGCTCAAATCACATCTCTGGTAGAGTAACTTTGCTATAAGGTTAGAAGTTGTTGTATTCTCAATCATCAAGTAATTTGAGTTCCTATCAATGTGTTCAGATTGACAACCAAGACAACAATTTATGCATGTATATGATGCACATAGAT
>DATDNG010000505.1:0-7692 GCA_036518375.1 Nitrososphaeraceae archaeon
TTAAGACCAATTAACACATTTCTGCCAGTAGTTTGAATTTCAGATTTGGGTATATCATATCTATCATTTCCTTCTCCAAATATTACTATCTTGTCAAAAGTTTCCCTTACTACGTGTCCAATATATGGTGAGTCTAGCGCCATTACTCCTCTATTGAAGTACTTACCTGTAGTCATTTACAGACGATATTATATGATAATACCTTACAAGCAATAAGAAACTTGCTAATAATAAGAAGGCCATTCTGCATAAGATAGGAGCATTCAAAAATAAAAAGTTTCAATAAAATACCAACAACTTCTAAACTATTGCAAGAGCCTAGATGCTCGAATCTATAGCAAAAATGATGATGACAGTTTACAATAAAATCTACTATTTTGTGCAATACTCATAACCCAATATCCTCTAGATGATCTGCGATTTGTTGATAGTTCATATAATGGTCATCATTTAGATGGATTATCAGCCGGCTTAGATTTTGATTTATATTGTTACATGAGCAACATATCATGCCTTTTTCTTGTTTCATCATTCTAACAACTATTGGTTCATGGTTATACATCCTATCAATGAGAAGATAGGCATCTTTTTCTAATTTTTTGTAAGGTGATACAGTCATGTATTTTTTGATTAGGGTGTTTTGTTTTGCGGTAATAATAACAGTCTGCGATTACACCTACAGCACAAACTTCCTCTTTAGAGTTACCTTTGGGTGCTTTGATAATTCATTGGATTTCTTTATTATAGAAAGACTTGGCACTATCTATATAGCAGATAAATCATTAAATTAACCCCTTTGGTCTATCTTATCCTTCTTAAATTAACGTTGTAAGCTAGTCCAAATCTATGAGCCTCATCTCTAATATGTTGTAAAAGCTTGAGTGCAGAGTTACTCCGTGGAAGAACTATTGGTTTGCTTGAGTATGGGATACAGATTTCTTCGTTTTCTTTTGCTAGAGATATACATGGAATATCCATTCCTAACTTGTGAATAGCATTTATCGCAGAATGCAGCTGCCCCTTTCCTCCATCTATTACAATCAAATCTGGCAGTTGGTCCTGATCACTTTTTTCAGCTAACAAATATCTGCGGGAAACAATTTCTTCTATCATTGCAAAGTCATTTTGCCCAGGTATAGTATTAATTTTGAATTTCCTGTATCCTCTTTTGTTTGGTTCGCCATTTACAAACCTAATACATGATCCAACCGCAAATGAAGTTCCAAAATTGGAAATATCAAAACAATCAATTGTTGTAGGAATCGTATGTAGGTGAAGAATGTTTTTCAAATCTACTATGCTTGGATCATATCCTTTTTTAGTATGAAGAGCGAGGTTGCGAGTGAGTAGGTCCATTAATTGCCTCTTTTCTTTGCTTGGAAAGTCTTTTGAAATTTTGATAATGCTCACCTTGTGATAAGCAAGTTGCTCCACCGCTGCCTCTAAAGCATTCTTGGATTCAATATCTTCATTTACGTATACAAACCTAGGAATTATTGAAACTGTTGAATAATATTGTGAGAGAAATGTTGTCAATGAATTATCACCGACTAGATCAAATTCGAATTTTTTGCTATCACTTATAACGCCGTGGGTTCTGCGCATAGTCATTATGTGGGCTCTACCAATTGCACTATCTTTTAGAACTCCAACGTATTCTTCATCAGCATTTCGATTTATTGCCTTTTCCATTTTCTGTTTAACGCGTAAATTACTCAGTCTATGCAGAGTATCGCGAATTTCCTTTGCCTTTTCATATTGCTGTAACGCTGAAGCCCTTTCCATTTCATTTTTCATATCATTTTCAAATTTTTCGATGCTACTTTTTCCTTCTAGTATTTCCTGCAGTGCAAATACATTCTTCATGTATTCGCTCCGCATTACATTACTGATGCATGGCGCATCACAATTTTTTATGAAGTATTCTAAACAAGGTTTTTTGGGTAGTTTGTGGCAAATTCTAATTTTGAATAGCTTTCTTAAAAGGCCAACGGTAAGAAACTTTGAACTTCCGCGCACAAAAGGGCCATATATTTTACCCTTTGGTCCATAAAAATCACCACTTCTGTTTCGTCTTGCTACAAGCAGGCGAGGAAAAGCTTCGTCTGTAATTTTTAGATATGTATAACGCTGCTGATCCTTTAATTCGATATTAAATACAGGCCTGTATCTTTTGATAAGGTTGGATTCTAACAAGAATGCTTCGATTTCATTATCAGTAATTATAAAATCAATGTCAGCTACCTTTCTTACAAGTCGCGACGTTTTCCAGTTATTATTATTGTATTGGTCGTTATTATTATTATTGTTGTTGAAGTCTTGTTTCAAGAAGTAAGAACTGACGCGTTTATAAAGATTTTTTGCTTTGCCAATATAAATTATTTTTCCTTCATTGTCTTTCATTAAATAAACTCCAGAATTTTGTGGGATCTGTTTTTTTATTATCATCACAGGGATATCTTCCACTGACCCTATGATCACCTCGCACCTCTTTGAATTATTTGATCAATTAGTAGTTTCGGTTTCAGATATTTGCCAGTGTAGCTGACATTTTCACTTCTTGCAATCTCATCGGGTGTCCCAGCAATCACAATCTCACCACCATTTTGCCCTCCTTCTGGTCCAAGATCTATAATCCAATCTGCACTTGCAATGACATCAAGATTATGTTCAATAACTATTACTGTATTGCCAAGATCGACTAACCTTTTTAAAACATGTAACAATTTGCTAACATCTGCAAAATGAAGACCAGTTGTTGGTTCATCAAGTATGTATACTGTCTTACCTGTATCTTTCTTTGAAAGTTCTGAGGCAAGTTTAATCCTCTGCGCCTCACCACCAGATAATGTGGTAGCTGGTTGACCCATGTGTATATATCCAAGTCCCACATCACTCAGAGTTTTCAATTTCTTCTCTACAATTGATATATTTGCAAAAAATTCTAATGCTTCTTCAACAGTCAGATGAAGTATGTCTGAAATTGTTTTTCCCTTGTATCTCACAGTGAGCGTTTCAGAATTATATCGCTTGCCCTTGCATTCATCGCATGAAACATAAACATCAGGTAAAAATTGCATTTCAATTTTCTTTACTCCTGCACCTTCACATGCTTCACATCTTCCTGTTGGAACATTAAATGAAAATCTGCCAGCTTTGTATCCCATTTCTTTTGCATGAGGAGTCTTTGCAAATAGCTCCCTTATTGGTGTAAATGCGTTAACGTATGTCGCTGCATTTGACCTTGGGGTGCGACCAATTGGAGACTGATCAATTCCTATTACTTTATCGATTTGATCTAAGCCAGAAATATAGCTATGCTTGCCAGGCTTTTCTCTGGAACCATAAAAATGGTGTGACAACGCTTTAAATAATATATCATTTACCAAAGTTGATTTGCCGGATCCAGATACTCCTGTCACAACTGTCATGCATCCAATAGGGAATTGCGCATTAATTGATTTTAGGTTATTTTCTTGTGCTCCATATATTGTTATCCATTTTTCAGGATTTTTTCTTCTATTTTGTTTTGCGTGTGAAACAATTCTATCACCTCTGAGGAATGACCCTGTAATAGAGTTCTCATTTCTTAGAATCTCATCCAATACACCGTTACCAACTATCTCCCCCCCATGAATGCCTGCACCTGGGCCTATGTCGACAATCCAATCAGAATTGCGTATTACTTCCTCATCATGTTCAACTACAAGTAATGTATTATCAAGGTCACGTAACTTTTTTAATGTGTCAATCAATCTGGCATTATCTCTCTGATGCAAACCTATGGTAGGCTCATCAAGAACATAGAGAACACCAGTTAAGTTTGAACCAATTTGAGTAGCCAACCTAATTCTCTGTGATTCCCCACCAGAAAGGGTAGATGTCATTCTGTTTAATGTTAAATAGTTTAATCCCACATTACGCAAAAAATCGAGCCTTGAAATTATCTCTTTTAGTATAGTCTTTGCAATATACATTTTAGTTTCCGAAAGTTCTATTGTCTTGAAGAACTTGTAACAATCATCAATTGAAAGATCGCAAACATCCATTATTGACTTTTGTTGAATTTTGACTGACAGTGCTTCTCTGCGTAATCTCCTTCCATGGCAATCATCGCATGGCAGCTCACGCATAAATTGCATAAGCTCTTCGCGCTTTGACTCAGACTCAGTCTGTTTATAGATGCGCTCCAAGTTGGGAATTATCCCCTCAAATGCTCCTCTATATTCCCACCTAGTGTCAGAATACTTTGATTCGTATTTGTAGTGTATATTTTCATCGGTTCCATAAAGAATGACTTTGAGCTGTTGATCTGTCATCTTTGTAATCGGCGTATAAAGATCAAATCCGAAACGTTTGCCTACATCCCTAAGCATTGCAGAACGGAATGTAGCGAAATGGCCAGACCAAGGCTTGACTGCTCCTTCCAAAATACTTTTTGATTTGTCGGGAATAATTAATTCAGGATCAAACTCTATTTTAATCCCAAGCCCATTGCATTTATCGCATGCACCAAAAGGAGAGTTAAATGAGAACGTACGTGGCTCTAAATCGCCTAGGCTAATTCCGCAGTATGGGCAGGCATTGCGTTGAGAATACAGTATATCTTTATCATCAATAGACGCAATTACAAGACCATTTCCTACTTTCAGTCCTGATTGAATTGATTCAAACAGTCTACCTTTTTCTTCTGGGGAGGGTTTTAACCTATCAACAATGACTTCGATTGTGTGCTTTTTCTGCTTGTTAAGTCTAGGGTATTTTTTTGCTTTTTGTTGATCTTCATCCTCGAGGTTAATTATTTCACCGTCTAATCTAATTCTTGCAAATCCATTCTGATTTAATTCCTCAAATACTTTTTCATATGTGCCTTTCTTTGACTGAATTACTGGAGCAAGTATCATTGCATTCTCTCCTCCTCTAACAGATCTCAAGATTGAGTCTGTGATTGAATCCGCAGACTGGCTTGTAATTGCTCTAGCGCATTGTGGACAATAAGGGTTTCCAATTCTGGCATAAAGTAACCTCAGATAATCATAGACTTCTGTAACTGTACCGACTGTGGAGCGTGGGTTTTTGCTTGTAGTCTTCTGCTGGATCGATATTGCTGGAGACAATCCATCGATAGAATCTACATCAGGTTTATCCATTAATTCTAAAAATTGTCTTGCATATGCAGATAATGACTCTACATAGCGTCTCTGGCCCTCTGCATAAATTGTATCGAATGCAAGGGTTGATTTGCCAGATCCAGAGAGTCCAGTTATTACAACGAGTTTGTTTTTTGGAATTTCTAGGTTAATATTCTTTAAATTATGCTCTCTTGCACCCTTGATAATTATCTTATCATGCATGCTCTTATGAAACCTCTGATATCGTTGGCTCCTCTCCGAGAGCTCTTTTTATCTTTATCAGCTTTTCTCTAAATTCGATTGCTTTCTCAAAATCTAAATCTTCAGCGAATCTCTTCATAGTTGCTTCTGTCTCTATAGCAAGTTTCATCAGATCTACCCGGGCCATGGACTTTGTATCTACTATTAGATCAATATCTGCTGTTTTTTCTGGAATTGGTTTGATAACCGATTTGGGAGTTATCTGGTTTTTTCTGTTGTACTGGATCTGCTTTCTACGTCTTCTCTCCGTTTCTGTCGTTGCATTTTTTATCGAGTCGGTAATGTGGTCAGCATACATGATAACCATGCCATCAATATTTCTTGCAGCGCGTCCGAAAGTCTGTATTAGGCTTGTATTGTTACGTAAGAACCCTTCTTTGTCAGCATCTAAAATGGCGACTAGAGATACTTCAGGAATATCCAGACCTTCTCTGAGCAGGTTAATGCCAACTAACACATCAAATTCACCTAGACGCAATTGCCTTATTATTTCTGTTCTCTCCAATCCTTCAATTTCTGAATGCAAGTAACGCACCCTTATATCGTTCTTAGCTAGGAACTCTGCAAGATCTTCAGCCATTCTCTTTGTCAAAGTAGTAACAAGGGTTCTATGATTTTTATTTACTCGAATTCTGATCTCTTGAATTAAGTCCTGAATCTGGTTTCTAGTAGGCCTTACCTCTACTTTTGGATCGACCAATCCTGTTGGCCTAACTAATTGCTCTACAACCTGCCAGCTTGATTTTATCTCATAATTTGCGGGTGTGGCAGACACGAAAATTACATTTTGTAAATATTTTTCAAATTCTTCGAACTTTAAAGGACGATTATCGAAAGCACTTGGCAATCTAAATCCGTAATCGACCAGCATTTTCTTACGTGTGTAATCTCCGTTGAACATAGCTCGAAGTTGAGGCATTGTTACGTGTGATTCATCTATGACCATTAGAAAATCTTTGCCAAAAAAGTCTAGTAAGCAGTATGGTGGTTGTCCTGGCGACCTACCATCTAGGTGGCGAGAATAATTTTCAATTCCCGAACAATAACCTAACTCTTCTATCATTTCTAAATCGTATTTTGTACGTGAAGCAAGTCTTTGTCTCTCTAGCTCGCTTGGTAAGCTAGGAAGCCAATTTTCTAATTCCCGCTTTATTGATTTGGCTGCAGACAATCTTGAATCATCATCAACAATATAGTGTTTAGCAGGAAAGATTTTTACAGAGTTGGCATCTTTGAGCTTTTTCATAGTTACATGATCGTGAATGCTAATTTTTTCGATTTCATCTCCAAAGAGTAAAATCCTAATTACATCATCTGAATAGCCAGGAATAATATCTATAGTGTCACCTTTTACCCTGAAACTTCCAGGTACTAGGGATATATCATTTCGTTCATAGCGTGATTCAATTAAGTTGTGAATTAACACTTTTCTATTAATTGCCATTCCTTTTGTTATTGTAGTTGCGCTTTCTTCCCATTCTTTAGGCGATCCTAGTGAGTAAATGCATGATACTGTAGATACTATTATTGTCGGTTCACCGGACATTAACATTGCAGTTGCTTCCAGTCGCATTTTTTCAATTCTTTCATTGACTTCAGTGTCTTTTTCGATATAGGTATCAGTTTGCGGGATATAACTTTCAGGTTGATAGTAGTCATAGAAGCTAACAAAATATCCAACGTTATTACTTGGAAAAAACTCCTTGAATTCTGCATACAACTGAGCAGCCAAAGTTTTGTTATGGGATATTACTAGGGTATTTTTGTTTGTTCGTGCGATAACATTAGCAATTGTATATGTCTTTCCGCTACCTGTAACTCCAAGCAAAGTTTGGCAGCCTTTCTTAAGTAAGACTTGGCTAACTAATTTTTCAATAGCTTCAGGCTGGTCGCCTCTAGGCGGAAATGCATTTTCTGCTAATCTAAATCCCCTTGAGCTTGTAAGCACTAAAAGATCTTATCATCAAAACGAACATATATTGTTATATAATGACACAACGTCTAACGTCGTACGCAAGCAATATAAAATTGGCAATTACCGTGATGCGCAACAATAGCCATTTTGCGTTCTAGCCAAGGTGATCTTCTATAAATGTCAAATCAGAATATTGAAATGCAACTCTGGAGCTTATGAATCGTTAAAATTAGTCAGGAACGAATACTAAATTTCAAATAACTTTAATTTAGTGCATAATCGCAATATCATTTAAATTAAGATAATTTGACTAAAATGTAGAACATTCTAAACAATCACAAATTCTTTACGTATATGTAGATATACCAAAATTCTTTTGTTTTA
>DATDNG010000506.1:0-3358 GCA_036518375.1 Nitrososphaeraceae archaeon
TAAACTCGATCTGGTAAGAATGCCTCGTGTAAGTTACTTGGGCATACTTGCTTCTTTGATACACCAAACAACAGCTTTGGTTTTCTATGGTTGTCATGCAAAAGTGGCCACATTCGATGAGGGATGAGTCGTGGGTATCTGTTTGTCTGTACGATAATGAACATCACTACAGAGGACCTGCACTGTTTGATAAGCTAGCTAATGCAAAAAATTATGATGTCATTGATTTGATATGATGATAGAAAAGCTAGATAATCCACGAAGAAATGTTGCGCCATCGTTAGAAATTATCGCCAAAATTTCTGGTCTGCTCATCAACCTGCTCCTGCGGGTTTATTTTTTTGTCATGAGCATGTTCCCACTTATGGGTTCTATGGTCCATCTTTCTTTCGTGTTCTTCTCTCACGTGGTGTAGCCTATCCTTCTCATGAATGAATTGTTTCCCACAGTCATGACATTTTACAATAGTCTCATGGTGCACATGTCTTGCATGAGCTATAAGTTCATCGTATTTTTCAAACTTTTGACCACATTGATCACATATGTTGTTGTCGTTGTCGTTGTTGTTTTTTCTACCAAATAGTATATCGGATAACCAGGGCATTAGCACATGTATGGAGATGGTACTATTAAAGCAATTAGTAAATTAGAGAACCAAGACATTACGTCTAAAGCAATTTTCATTATATTGGAGGAGATTCATTTTCAATTGGATATCCTTGTACGATCCATGCAGAGATGTAGGGATTAGTAAATATGCCCAGAGCTAACCTATTATGAATGCGAATGGCTTTGAAATGTCTGCGGCCTGTCCATTTTCTGTTTGGTAATGAAAAATAGCGGTTGCTCTTGTTTTTCCAGCCGATATTGCTTGATATATTGTATCGGAAGATGGGCCTGCTACTGTGACCTCTTTTCCGGGACCTAATTTAAACGGAGGAGAAGTCGCAGTGCAGCCCTGTGAATGTTTTACCACCACGTCAAAAGCGTTAAAATATGCAGATAAAGGTGACTGACATGTTCCTGCAGTGAACATTATAGTGCCTGGTAAATTATTGACTACCGTTGCAAATATTTCAAATTTGCTGCCAACCTTTAACGGCGGGGTGGATGAGGGATGGATATCTTTCAGATCAACTCCTGCAACGGCCGCATTAGATGTCGAGTTTGTTTGGTTGGATTGGGAGTATGCGTATCGAACGAGAGATACCTCTCCCAATGGGAAGCCTAAGATGGTAAAAGTAACGAGCATGACCAAGATGGGTAGTAATATTAAACATTGTTTTGTTTGACAAAGTTGCATCTGGGATGTCTTACTTATTACTCTAGCCGTACTATTTGTGCTTATCTAAGAAGATGTATAAGATGTATATATTGTCGTTCGTAACGCATAGGAGTATTACAAAGGAAATGTAATAAAATACACACAATACAATTTGCTATATTTGATCGAGCCATTCAGCAGTATGTTTTGTGCCAGGTTAATGGAAGTTTCAAACTCAGGGTTCTCGTTATATAAACAATTACTGGATTAGCCGGCAAACTCATTATTATGATTGTTCCAATGACAATAATGATATGATACCACCTGATCAGCATTTGCTTAATCTGAGTCTTTGATTGCACTTCCATGAGTGCCACTTTTGACTTGATCTCAGCAGTACTAGGATTTGCTATAGCCACAGGTGAATGATCTGTCTATGAATATGGACTAGTATGGGGGAGCCAGTATGAAAGATAAAAAAACTTCATCCGGTTTTCGCTAGTAGATTACCAGTTAAACAAGGAACCAAAAAATCCTCTGTCTCTATATCTATTATCTTGATAATAGTCATCATAGTAGTCATCGTACCCTCCTTCTCTGTAATGGTATTTGTTATAATGTTGATCTTCGTAACTTCTTTGGATTTTGGCTATCTTGTCTATCTCTCCTCTATCTAACCACACTCCCTTGCAAGAAGGGCAGTAATCAATATCAACCTCGTATCTTTGCATCAGTTGCATTTGAGTTGAACAATTTGGACATTGCATATGCATTAAAAGTAAACAATATAAACCTATTTAAAGTTATCAATGCAAGAAGAATATCAAATAAATCCTTGAAAAACAAGAACAAAATAACAGCACAATTAACAGATGCTAAGGATCGTTTTGCAGAAAGCACGGCACTAAACAAATACATTAGAAATATACGTACAATGAATAAGAGAACAGCACACGAATACTATCTTAGGTTAACTAGTTTTCAAGATTTTGTTATTAGTAGATCTCAGGCCAAAACTAAGTTCCCGACTAAACTCGCTTTGGATAATATCATAACACAAATAAACAAAGGTTCAGATGATCCTTATGAAATATTAAGTGATTATGTTAGCTATCTACAGACCAATTATAATATCTCTACACTCACATTAAAGCATCGTGTCATAACCGTAAAGAATTTTCTCGAATACTATGACATTGATATAAGTCCAAGGAAATTCAAATTAAAGGTAAAGTTACCTAAGACAGTAAAGAAAAATAAGGAAGCATTATCAAAGGAAGATATAACTGATATTTTAAATGCATGCTCTGATATTAGATTAAAAACCTATGTAATGTTACTCGCAGCAACTGGAATGCGTGCTACTGAGGCATTGTCTATTCGCATTAAAGATCTGTATTTGAAATCTAAACCTGCCAACGTGTTTGTGAGAGGAGAATACACCAAAACTAGAGCAGATAGAACAGTATTTTTAACCGATGAAGTAGTTCACCAGTTAACTTCTTGGATGACTTACAAATACAGAACCAGAAGAATATGTTATAGAGATGAGCAAACTAAGAAAACAATTACAGAATACAGGACACCAGAGAAAAAGGAATCTGATTTAGTATTTGCATTATATCAAAATCCACAAGCACCTGCTCCAATGAATCTATATGTTGAATTTGTTAGATCATTTGGTAAGACATTGGATTGCATGAATAAAGGTGATAGAGAAGATGGAAGTAATGGAAGGCGCAGAGAAATAACCCTTCATTCATTCAGACGCTTTGTAAAGACTACAATATCCGATCTTGGTTATTCTGATTATTCTGAATGGTTCATCGGACATAGCGGTTCAACATACTGGCGCAAAAAGGAATCAGAGAAAGCTGAGTTGTTTAGAAAGATTGAACCTTACTTGACATTTCTTAACATCCACCAACTAGAAAGACAGGGAGCAGATATACAAAGCAAAGTACAAGAGCTAGAGGATCTCAACAGTTCACTAAGAGAAAGAGACAAGGTTAAAGACGACGCTATAGCACATTTATCAGACCAACTTTTGGCTATATCTACAAGATTACAAGAGCTTGAGCGAAAAGAATCTAT
>DATDNG010000507.1:0-4170 GCA_036518375.1 Nitrososphaeraceae archaeon
GGTCAACAATCAATGACCTTCGATGGCTAATGAAAGAATATTTTTTGGATTGTTTTTAAAAAATCCTGGCAGCATACCAAATGTTTTTTCTAAATCATTAACAGTTTCTTTATTACTCATGGTATTAGTGATGTGAAATCTCGTCTAATAAGAGATCCCATGATGCATGGACCTATAGATTGATTTACCTTCACCATACCTTTGAAAGAAAATTACAAATAAGATTGGAATGAGTTACAATTTACAGATTTGGAAAGGATGAAAACTTAGAAGACGTAACAATACATCCCCAATATTACGTGTGAGTTGGCGCAGCCAAGTTGTTATCTGTATAGATATTCCTATTCTGTGGCATGTATTGTAACATCAGCTTTAGCACTACTACTCATCCTAAGAAGATGTAAAAAGAGGCTTTGTACTACCGATAGACAAGAGAATAGAAAACCAAGAGGATAATCATAGATATAGACGTAATGTTTAGTTTCAGAAGCTGTTTGGTGGTTTTGACGTAGATGCGATACGGTATGATATCAAACCTTTTATATATTGTATCATCCATGATAAATTCAATGATTAATGCAATTTTCATAACAGCAGTAGCAGTAGTGTTTGCAAGCGCGTTTGTAATAATTAGTAGCGGTGTTATGCAATTAGCTCACGCATGCCCTGACAAAAGCAGCACTCTAGCATCAAAAGTAATTCCAGCTGCTCCAAGTAACACTCAATTAACACAGCCCTCATCGTCACCACAACAGCTAGCAATAGGCCCTATAGCCTAATTTTTATTTTTATTGCTATCTCAAATTCCTAGTCTTGATCCAGCAGATTTCCGATTGGAAATAGATAGCCAATCTTAACTTCATTTATATGACTCAACTATTGATCCCATAAGGATCGTCTTCTTTACTACTATGAACGAACATCGACGTACCATTTAGATTTTCATTTCTACATTGCCTAGAGGATTGGTAAAAATGAAAGATGATTTGGCACCAATAAAAAGATTGTAGCGGCTTTTTGCAGAAGAACTAACTTTCAGGGCGCCAATTCTTGTAGGCATAGAGAAAGACATATCAAGAGCATTCTTCCAACCATATTAAATATACCTTAATCATAACAAAAGATGTAGCGTGAATGGAAAACTATCAAAAAGATAGACCATTAGGAGTTACAGTAATAGCTATACTGACCCTAATTGCTGGCATAGCATTTTTTGCCATCGGAGCGGTTCTCTTAGTGGTTGGAATTGGTTTTGCACTTATAGCAATAGCAATAGCATATTTTGTTATGGCTTATGGTTTATGGACGGCCAAGAGGTGGGCCTGGACCATAACTCTTATACTATCCGCAATAGGAATCATATTCGCTATTGCTTCAATTGCTGCCGGGAATGTGGGAGCAGTATTTCACATAATCCTAAATGCTGTGATTATCTATTACTTGTACAGACCTAATGTAAAAGCATTTTTCGGTAAGTGACCTCAAGTTCCTGCATCCAATTCCCTCGTCGTACCAAAGCTTTCAGATTTTAAAATATAAAATCAGTAGAACAAGCTGGGCATCAAACTTTTTTCGCATCATCTTGGGCGTCTCTATATGTTGATGGGTGCCTCCACCAAAGAGCGAAACGAAAATCTAATTTTCTTTTGCCATAGTGTCAAAAAGTCATTGTTGTTGCTGAAGTAGCCTGAACTGAGTGTACGCTGTTCATATCGTGCTTGCGCTGCCTTATGCTACAGCCTTGTCTTTGTAAAGAATGATAATGAGAACCTGGCTAGGTGCATTACTTTCAAATATTTTTTGATGTCTCTGCAGGATTTGTTTTCTAGTAGCTCCACCTACTCAGTCCAAAAATATTCATCTGAGGACTAGAATCTCATAATACTTATTTTCATACATACTCCTATAATGCTCATTTAGCTCATCCCTTTTCTCTTGAGCCCAATATTTCGTAGTCTTTACACCATCCAAACTTGGTTCTTTGCTGATCACTACCCATTTATCGAATAACCATGGCTCGTAAAATGATTTTTTCCATGTGCTAGGTTCGATTATTTCATCAAACTGAACAAGATGAATTCCGCTGGTTACAATTATTCTGTGTTCTTGTGCCGAACCGGTCAGCATCATTATATCTCCACTATTATATATAGAATGAAGTGCTTCTCCTGTTTGTACTGAGTAAGGATTTACTTTGAATAAGAATCCACCTTTAGCGTCAAGATAAGTTACCACTCCAAAGGCTGGGCTTGTAAGCTGAAAAACAAATAACACTCCCATAATGACTGCCGGCACACTACATCTTTTCTTTACTATTGTCATCAATCCTCTGAGGAGTAGGGCCAGCGATACTATGATCAAAGGTGATAGCAGTATCAAAAACCTAGAATTAAGCCAATAAGTTATCTCGCTTATTCTTAGTAGTATTGTTAGTATTGTAAAGATTGGCGGAAGAGCCAAAAATATATACAATGCCTCTATCTTGATAACGTTGTGGGACCGACTATACAAGATATACCCGATCGAGGCTGCCGCAAGAAGCATCGGTCCATATATGATTAGCGCCGTTATACTATAAACTGTCAAGACATTTGCTGGTTGCAGGAATGGAGTTTCGCGTATCGACCTGTTGATTGTTTGAAAAGCTGCAGAATAGTATTCTGCATTCGCAAATTTCATAGGATTGCCATATTGATATTCGTTATAGGAAAGCCACAAGATTATTCCACTAATGGATATGATGGAAACAAAGACGGCGTAAACTCGATTTGCTTTACCTATCTTCTTCTTTAATGCAAGCATAGTGACAAAGGATATAAGGAATATCGGAAGGACCCAGGCTTCGTATCTGCAGAGGGTGGCAAGAGAAAGAAAAATCGAGCAACATACCAAGTTCTTTAGCCCATATGGAGTTTGTTGCCACTTCTGAAAATAATATGCTGAAGATACGAAGAATAGCATAAACGGCGCCTCTGTCATGGCCGTGAGGCCCATATACAATATGTTGGGATTTAACCCATACAGCAGAGCTAATACGAATGCTATTAGTGAAAAACCATTGCTCAAGTTGGCTTTCATCATCCTGTATAATAATGAAGAAGTTATTGCAAGACTTGGTAGGCTGACTGCCAAGCCTGCGAATCCTGTAGTAAACAGCGGATCTATCAGAGTGAATGGCAGGAGCAAAAAATGTGGCAGTGGAAGCCACGTAGTACCCAACTGCCCCAAACCTGGATCCTTCCAATCGATAATCTTTCTTGATCCCACCATGTGAGAAGCAGCGTCGCCAAAATAAATCAGAGAATATCTGTCCAAATTATATAGATAGAATCCCACTGATAGGCCAAGTATGAGTACAATAAGAAAGACCAGCCACGAACCGCTGCTCTCTATAAGATCTCGTATATACAATGTCGGCAATATCAACATCGACCATCACATCCATTTTGACTTTACTTTTGATAAGGATCGATAGATAATGATCTGCAATTTGCTCTTCCTGATACATCGTACTAGTATGTTCAATATAATCCGATGATACTTTACTGATCAAAAACCGTTACATCAAAGGCGACATTTCCAATCTTCATCTGAAGTCTACTGTAAATTTCGTCAAGTTTGCTAAAGTCAAAACCGCATCGAATGCTACTAACAAACTTTAACTTCTTACTGTTACTTACTATAGCACCAACCGAAGAGAACCAAAGTATCTTTCTCCTTTTCACTCCCGCTTAGAATATCCTGTGGTTGCATAATCTTGATCTTATTCTTTAGATTTATCTAATACATAATATAATTCTGAATAGGCAAAACTGAATACAATATCAGAATATAATCTACAAATTATTAAATTCGATAGAAAATTGCTTGTTTTGATGTTTAAACAACACAAAGCAATGATAACTGGAATAGCAATCTCTGCCGTACTTGTTGCATCATTTTATGCAACCTCTGGTTTGTTCGTCCAGAAAGCATCAGCACAGAACTCTACCGCTAATAAGGCAGGCAATCCAAGCATAGCCCCTGCTAACGCAGAAAACGCCAGCAAATCGCCAACGGCTGTAGGTGGTGGAAATAAGACCTCCCCGTCAACGGCAGCAGCAGCTGGCAATATGAGCTCTACGACGAATTCGACAAGTAAGTAAACAGAATTATTAAGGGTTAAAATAT
>DATDNG010000508.1:0-8067 GCA_036518375.1 Nitrososphaeraceae archaeon
TTAAAACCACTTATTACATTACGGCCTAAATATGGAATGCGTATGAGGTTAGAGGTTAGAAAATAAAAACTGTGTTGCTAATTGTTGTTGCTGATGCTGCTGTTGCTGCTGCCACTGTTCTGCTTCTTCTGACCTCAATCTTTTATCAATTTCTCTTTTTACCCAATCTTGGTAATACACTAACTTGGTTGTTATAAACGTCTCCGTACCATTTACTCCTTCATAAGATTCTAATCTTCTTAATATCATATCAACTGTGGGTATATTTGGACAAAAGAAAACCAAAAATATTCCTTCCTTTTGATTAGCATGTGGTATAGCAAAAAAGTATTCTTGTATTTCTTGATAAATTCTCTCTAATACATACTGATAAAGAGAATCATCTTCTAAATGGATCATAACAGCAAATTCAATATAGCCTGTCAGTTGCATAGAAGACATATCCCTGATAACACCAAATTCAACGATGTGATTTTCTCTAATTTCTCCCATCTTCTTGTCACAGTCTTAGTCGAAAGAGATGTATATTTTGCAATCTCTTCAACTTGCATTCTAGGATTTGATAATAAGGCTTTTATGATTTTAAAGTCAGAGCTATGTATTTTCATTGATATTTGTCTATAGTTCATAAATGCATATTCAACATCAAGTGCTGATTGTTTTAGCAAATCACCAACTAGTGCAATTTTATCTTCTGCTCCAGGTCTAAGCGATATTGCAAATATTGCACTTCCTTGTAACAGTTCAGCATACACCCTCACACCTCCTAAAAGGTTTAGCTGTTTAACTATATCATCTTCGCTAATTGTTGTTGTTGTTTTTTTGTAGAAATGCTTTACTGTCATAAAACATTCTCTTTCATATCCAAATAAAGCGGGATTTACATTTACTATAAAACTTTGTATGATACCATTACAAACCATCGTACTGATTCTTTCCTTGATAGCATTTGGAGTTATGCCAACAATAGAAGCTATTTTTGTATAGGATGCTCTACAATCTCTAGAAAGACATCTTATAATTTTGAGATCTACTGTGTCTATCTTGTCTCTTGGTTTACAAATATAATTTGAACTTGCCATTTTAATTGCTTATGTTGTTTGATTTACTTGTTTCAGTTTATCATTATCTACTTGTTCCATTTTTTGATCTTATATTCTCTATAGCAACATCATAATCTAACTGATTGGAACAAGAAAAAGAAAAAGAAAAAATAATAGACTGTTCCCTTTTCATTATTTATTTACCTTAACTGTTCTTTATCAACTACTTTTATACTTCTTTCCTTGGCTAGTATTACTGCAGTTATTGCTATATACGCTACTTGTGCTAATTCACATGTCATATCAACTATGTCAACATCCCCACCTCTTCCATTAACAGGATTGCCAGGGAGTCGTGTTACTACATATAGTATTATGAAAGCTATATTCCCTACAATTCCTATATAATACCATATTCTTCCCCATCTTTTTATCATAGGCAATATCCAAAATATCTGTACAATTCCAGAACCCAGAAAGAATGCGGCTATTGGTATATTTCCAAGCATTCTCGGATGCGAAAGTGGCATATACAGATGTATTATTCCAGCTATTGCAGTAGCAATTGCAGCGGCAATGAACAAGTATTGATAGTTACGAAATGAGGATCGTAGTTGTTGTCGTTGCCTAGTGTTATTATTATTTTGTGACATATTTATCCCTATCTTCCTTAATGTTGCTATACATAGTATTTAGTTCCTTCAGAAGTCCTGCTGCATAAAATTGATACAAATTTGCAAAGTTGTCTGAAATGTTAACTTGCACTTAGTAAAATAGACATAATGATGACGACCTAACTTTATGATTTATAACTTCCCATAAAAGTAGATAAAAAATACTAATGGTACTTCTCTATACAACTGTTTAATGCTATATTATCAATATACTGTGCTAATCTTGTTTTTTGTAGATCACATAAAGACTATACCTTTAGCAGATTCAGACAATATTCAGACAATACTTCAGCTGCGTCTAACCTTTTCATCAGAAGCCTATAGTATAGCCGGCATTTCACTAGAAGTTGGTAGTGACAGAAGTGATACTAACAACAAACTGGTATTATACATGTATTCTGGATAGTTCAAACTTCCTTTCATCTCTGCTGGAATCATTTGGCCTCACTACTATAAACTGAACTTAAGTTCACCATTAAAGTACAGTTTCTTCACTACCTTTTCTTAATTTTATCTATAGACTCGCAAAAAATTAGGCATAAGGTTAAATCTTTGAATGTACATATATAATCATCCGACTAGCCAAAAGAGAAGAACGATCCATCATTCAGAATCTGCACAATAGGTAAAGGCCTGCTGTGTCTACAGAAATGATGAGTTGCCGTCGTATGATGATAATAGGTATATCTTCAATTCGAAAGAACTTGAAGAACTCCATGATGATATGGCGGTAAGGGCAAACCAAGAGGTGGCACTGGAACTTATTAAAAAGCCATTTTAATAGGAAAGCCACATGTCTTTGAGAGCTGGTCGGATTTTAATATTATGTCATTATTATTTAATTAGGTTCGAAGATTTCCTCCACCTATTTCTGTGTTTAAAGTTCTGATAGGCAGGATCAAACCATACCTTTATCTTTCTTTATCTTTCGTTTTAGTTTCCACTTCTAAATATATTGATCATATTTTGCACAAAATAGCTTATAGATGGTAACAGCTTGTTTGTCATATTACACTTCAAAACCCATCTTTTATTCCCTTAGAAGATTCAGCATCAATAAGCTTTTGCACATTTACAAAATATGGTGTAACTATTAATCTTATGGTAAATTTACGAGATAGCTAGTCGGGAAGGATTTCGTCGAAGCTGTGGATGACCATCTTTGTCTCTGGTAATTGGGGAGAAGAGTATGGATCGCGATTGCAAAGAATGGGTTTCATTCCTGCTCCATGTGCTGCTTTGACTTCTTTCATGGAGTCGGAGATAAATAGAAAATCGCACGGATTACGTGCTAGCCATTCAGCAATTTTTCTATAGCTCTCAGTTTGGGTCTTTGGGCCAATACTCGTATCAAAGAAGGCAGCAATGTATTGTGTCAGATCACCGGAAGCAATGCTACTGAAAAGGAGCTGCTGGGCGAGAACGCTGCCAGAGGAATAGATGCATATTTGTAGTTTATGCCGCCGCCACCGCTCAAATGCTGCAGGAACATCCGGATAAACCAGCCCATGTAGTTCTCCAGTGGTGTATCCCTCTTGCCAGATCTTTCCCTGGAGAGATTTGAGAGGAGTGCACTTGCTATCTTTGGATATCAACCAGCGACTGTATGCGACGACTGAATGAAGCAGCTGTAATTTATCGTCAGCAGCAGCATTGTCAATCCAAGTAGGAGGTTGCAATCCTTGGCGCTCATCCATCTGGTGCTGCGTATACAACTGTTGGATCAGCGACATAACCTCAGGCTCTTTAAAGTGCTTGTAAATGAAAGACTCCATCTTGCGACTGGCGTATGGAAACAGAGTTTGATAGATAAAGTCGATAGGTGTCGTTGTTCCTTCGATATCAAGCAGAATGATGTGGACTTTGGATTCTTCTATTACAGGAGTTAACACGCTCTATTTTTTCGCTGCGGTTGTTTGTTGTTGTTGTGATGGTGGTGATAGTGGTGGTGGTATATACCATGGACCCCAGCAGACAGGTTCGTATTTTCTGTCAATTGCACTATGCGTATAATGAGGCGTCCAGCCGGAGATGTCTTGAAATAAGCGTATTGCGCGGATTCGCCTATCACTGCAAAGATTGAACCAGTGAAGTGTATCACGCGGAACACGGATCAAATCTCCTGCCTCCACTTCGATTTCTACAATAGAGCCCTGCTGCGGCGGCGGATGGATGTGGAATACCCCTCTCCCATCGATAATGTACCTGACCTCATCTTCATCATGATAATGCTCGATGTTGAACTTTGCAAGCATAGTATCAAGCCCCGGAGTATCATGATTTACGTCGATGATGTCTGCGGTCACGTATCCGCCGTGACTCTTGAGTTGATTAATCTGTTTTGCATAAGCACTCAGAATCTGCTCTGCAGATGCATTTGGCGGAAGATCGGCTATAGGTTCCCAGCATTCATAATCAATACCAATACCTACGAGAAAGTGTCTAATCTCCTCATGTTCTTGCAAGGTTCGATTTTCATCTGGTATGCGAAGGATAGCCATAGCAATCTTTTCTCCTTTCAACCATCGATAGGATCATGATGACGGCGTATGTGCTCAGCAGATCGAACTAGCACCTCCATCAAAAACTCCAAAATTTCAATATGTCGTTTTGCTTGTTGCAAGCTCGCACCCCAAGTATAAAGTCCATGTCCACGCAGAAGAAATCCATGAATGCCAGAAAACTCTCGCAAGACTCTCGAGACACTTTGTGCAAGCTCAGTCATGTCTTTAGAATTCTCCAGTATTGGCAGCCACTCACGGTGCTGATGAGTTCGAACACCCTCAAGTCCCTTCAGCATTTCATAGCCTTCAAGTGCGACACCACCGTGGGATGCATACGTGCAGGAAAGCACGGTGCTCCAGACTGAGTGTGTATGTAAAACCACACCTGCATTTATGCAGTTAACAATCGTGATGTGCAGCAATGCTTCAGTTGATGGACATCCTTCACCTCTGATGACGTTGGCAGTATCATCGATCTCCAGAAACTGTGCTGGTGTGAGTCTGCCCTTATCCAATCCCGTGGACGTGATGGCCAAGCGCAATGGTTCATGTGATATAACAGCACTGAAATTTCCACTTGTGCCCAAAACCCAGCCACGTGAATAGAATTCTCTACCGGCTCCCGCTAAATCCGCCGCGAGCTTTGAGAAATTGATGCTATTATTATTATCTATATTGACTCTGTGCACAGAACTCTGATGGTGTAGGCTTGTTAAGCCCCCTTCTCTATTCTTGCTCATTGCGGCCACTTCTTTGTAATCCAAAGTTCAAGGGTTTGGTACCTGCACATAAAATATTAATGTTTTAGTCGTTCATCTTAAGCCGTAAAGCTTGCAAGAGAATTTGACATTTACAGATAAATCTTAGAACATCCTCAGATTTATTATTATCATCACTACTTAAGACTCAGAAAGCTTGAAAGTGGCTATAAGTACAATATTTTGTGGTCAGTTTATCTTTTATTCTCTCTTTCGAAGACTTCTTTCAAGCCAAGATCCTCTCAACTTTGGTCATAACTGGAACTGATGATAGTAATGTACCACGAATCAGAATTAGCTACAACCATTTACTCTGTCTCAACTCGAAAAACTATAGTGCTGCTTTAGTCAATAGGTACAATTTCATTCCTTAAGATGCAAAATTTAGTTTCCAAGACTGCAAGATGTTATAACCAGCTTTGCTTGCATTTTTTGCAAAAGTAAAGCCGACCATAAAACCAATAGTTCTTCTAATAAGCACATAAACAAAATCTTAATCTTGACGACCATGAGTCTTTAAAATCTGCAATATCTAGTTAACTTTAATACAAAAGTCACAAATAATAATGGCAATAATAACAATTTCCAAATGAATATAGATAATAATCATAATATAATAAATATTAAAACAGAAAAATCAATATCGTTCTGTTATTCCCGAAAGTCGTCAGAACTCTGAGTGGTCATTATCTCTAGATTCTCTACTCGTCCTGACCTTCAGGGGATTTCCCTATTGTGTAAGTGATGATGATGCAGGTACAACCTTATAGATAGCTCCATCATTGATTGACAAAACATATAGAAAGCCATCTGCTGGCCCCGTTTTTAGATCAGTAATTCCACCAAAGCCAGTGCCAAATGTTACTTCAGAAACTTCTTTATCATTATCGGCTACTAGGTCAGCTAAACCAGGTTGGGTAATTGGATTAAACTTAAAACCAGTTCTTGTACTATTAACTTCAAAATAATATAAGTTACCATTACTATCGTCACCAACAAACACATTGTTTCTGTACTTCTCCCCGAGCATTGATGATTTCATGAATTCTATATCTGTAACTGCGATAGGGGTATACCAACTGAACGCAGGGTTAACAAATCCAGTATGTGACCTAGGATTCGCGTAATGAGAGCTAGGATAATTAACTAATTGATCTGTACTAATACCAGGATTTCTTGATAGCGGACCCATAACTTGAATCCATCCGCTGTTAAATCCTGGCTTTACTACATTAATTTCATCGTATACATCAGGTCCATTTTCTGTTTGCCATAAATTACCAGTTATAGGATCGAATGTAATTCCAAAGCTATTTCTCACACCGTATGCATAGTATTTGTGCATTGCAGTAGTGACATTATTACTTATGAAAGGATTGTCCTTGGCTGCTGAACCGTCATTAGGATTTACTCGGAATATAACTGAAGTATCATCAGGATCAGGCCCATCTTTAATATTCTGAAGCTTACCTCTGTGGTTAAGATCTCCTATTACTGTATAAAGGTAATGATCTGGACCGATAACCAATTTCCCTCCATCATGATTAGGACCAGGAAATGCTGGAAGGTCTAATATCAAAGTAGGATTGACAAGATTTTGGTTTTGCTCATCCCAATTATATCTGTAGACTCTATTTCTTAGCTGTCCATCTTTAGATTCAGTATAGTATAAAAATACAAACTTATTGTTATTAGCAGCATTACCTGACTTCGTACCGTTCATAATAGCAATTCCAAGCAAACCACGCTCGTTTTCTGTATCAACTGGTACTTGCAAGACTGGTCTACCTTGCAATATCCCATTTAATACAAGACGTACTTGACCGCCTTTCTCTAAAACTAATATGTTCTTATTATCAATGAATGCCATACTTGTAGGAGAAGATAATCCAGTAACTAAAGTCTCCACTTTCAGGTTAGGATCTTTTGTTATAGAAGGAGCTGCTAAAGCGATAGAAGAGTTATGAATTAAATATAAAATAGGAATCATGACAGCGAAAGTCGCAATAAGTACTATTGCTATTGTTCTTTTTCTTCTAAATGATTTTATTTGATTAATCATTTATAATAAAATTGGTTAATTGAATAATATAAAGTCAATTATCGCTAAGAACTACAGGTCACTAGATCAATGAAAAACAAGAAAGTTCATAACTATCTTCATGTAAAAATTGAAGGTTGCATAAGGTGATGCTTCGAACTGTGACAAATTCTGGGAATACAGTTTCGGTGTTTGTAGCGTCTATGGTATGCTTTGGAGTGTTATTATTAATATCAGTAATTCTAATTACTTTATCTCTGCAGGTACAAGCGCAGTCCAGTAGTGGCAGTAGTAGTACTAGTAGAATCAACGTCCTGGTTCATAGTAACGATCATAGTAATCTCCACACATACTCAGTGTTTTCAGCAGACTCTAAACCATATAACTTAACATATGGAGAATGGACTGCTAGATGGTGGCAATGGGGTTACTCTATACCGAAAAATATTAACCCTGCATATGATAATACTGGCAAAAATTGCGCTCAAAAACAAAATGGCCCAGTATGGTTCTTAGCAGGTACATTTGGGCATTCTGTTAACCGTGCATGTACTATTCCGACAGGAAAAGCCATCTTATTTCCTATACTAAACTCTGAATGTTCTTTTGCTGAATTTCCTAAAATTAAGACATTGTCTGAGCTACGTACATGTGCCAAAAGTACTCAGGATCAGGTGACTATGCTTAACGCAAGTATTGATGGAGTTCCTATACTTAATCTAGAAAAATATCGTATTCAGTCACCAGTATTCAATTTTACTTTACCTCAAAATAATATTATTGGAATGCCTGCCAATACTACTACAGAAGCCATAGCAGATGGTAATTGGGTTTTCTTAAAGCCACTCTCTCCTGGTATTCATAAGTTAATGTTTAAAGGAGGAGTACAACAGCTAACGAAGATAGAAGAAGGAAACTCTAATAATGGTAGTGGTGGTTCCTTCGCATTTCCATCAGGATGGGACTTTGAAACAACGTATGATTTAACAATAAGCAACGCAACAAATGGCTATCATTACTCTTATTCGAATCAGGGCTTGATAATTG
>DATDNG010000509.1:0-4628 GCA_036518375.1 Nitrososphaeraceae archaeon
TTAGATTCATCGAAAGACCAAATGCAAGACGTGTGCAGATGGATTTGTTTTATGACTATCGCACTAATGTTGCATTGTATCCGAAATGGCAAAAGTTCTTGCAGAAGAATCAACCAAAGACATTGATTTTCTGGGGACAAAATGACATATTCTTTACTCGGGAGGGGGGAGAATCATATCTCAATGACATACCAGATGCCGAGATGCATAGGCTTGATTCAGGACACTTTGCTGTGGAAGATTGCCTTGACGAGATCGCTATGAATATTCAAAGATTTTATCTCGAGAGGGTGAAAAAAACCACATAATAGAAATAAAGCAAGAATAACATGAATGCAGGTATTCATCAACATCAAGATTTAGAATTTCAGTATAATAGCACGCCGCATAGTACAAAAGTTTGCAATCTTATTTTTATTTGGTAACACGACTTTCATTTAAGCAATAGACACTGGCAAAAATTGTATTTAACACGATGGTTGTATGTTTAGCCTCAATAATCCCATAATAACAATAACTATATTACAATAATCTGGATAAAGCGTTCTTATGGGACGCAAGGATTGGTATTACGTCCACTTTCCAAAACTTCTGATAAAAAGATTAGATCAATTCCTGCAAACACCTAGGGCCAAAAGTATGGGTATGTCAAATAAACCTGAGCTCCTAAGACACGTTATAAATCAATTCCTCGATGAGCAAGAAGCCTTATACAACAAGATGGATTATGTAAGTGATATTATCTTTGAAATTAGGGATCGTGATCATGTTGTCTTCACTTTTAATAGCGAATCGCAATTTAAGGAAATTGTTAATGCATCTATAAAACGAGGCATTGATCGCAATCAGATTAATGTCTTGCTTATTCACACAAAAGAGCAACAAAAGTTCATAGAATCAATTGATAAAGTACAAAATGTGAATTCCCTGTTCAACTCACAAGATATAATAATAATCCCAGCTGACGAGAGCTTTTATGAGGATGGCAGCTTTTCCGCTGTGCCTACTATTAAAAGTATGGGCAATATTGTGGAACTAGCAAAACAGAAATCAAAAAATGGGTTAAATGTCCTAGCAACTTTGCCTACGAAATTAATCGAACAAGGAAGATACGAGGATGCTCTCAAACTTGAGAACATGTGCAACAAAGGAATAAAAGAATTTGAAATACCTGTAACTATACAGTGTATATATAAGGCCATACCAGAAAATCTTGAAGATTGTTTTTCAGAGTACCATGATCTCATAATCAAGCGAGAAAATTGATATGTATATCGCACTGCAAAGGAAATGAACAAACCTTGTTAGCTGTTTGGTTTTGCCTTACCTATTGTTAAAGCCATAATAGATGCTATGAACAAGATACAAGGGAAATAACAATCGTGCATTTCTATTACCTTGTTAGTAAATAATGCAACCAATTTATGGCAAGATATAGATCTTATTATTAATTTGCTTTCTTATCATCCTAATCTTACTGCTTTTGAATCACATTTTGGACATGCATATTTTCTGTGTTCATAGCCACAATTCATACAATAGAATTTGATTGGAGGATATGCCAAGCTGTCACTCCCGAATGCACCGCCATTATTATTCCTGTTATCACCATCAAATGACGTTGATACCGATTTGTACAGTTCTTTGATTCCACCGATTACCCTTTGCCTCTTTAACGCGATATGCATCCTAACTGCATTAAGTAAGAAGAAAACAAGCAGAGCCATAACAAATGATATTGGAAATGGCACTACAAATGAGATAGCTAATCCAATAGCCATATATGCGATCAACCAAATCCAAGAATTGCCTTCAACTTGTTTATTATTATTATTATCGTCATTGCTACGATCAATATATCTCATTTGCCTATGATCTCACCTCCTCTCCTTATTGTCCTTATCCAGGTTAAGTGCAATAGAGTTTATGCAGTATCTTTTTCCTGTTGGTGCTGGTCCATCATCGAATACATGTCCTAGATGCGCTCCACATCTGGTGCATTTAACTTCTTTTCTGATCATTCCATGACTCAAATCTAACTTCCTCTCGACATTTTCAAATTTGACTGGTTGTGTGAAACTAGGCCATCCAGTGCCTGAATGGAATTTATTGTCAGAACTGAATAGCTCATTTCCACAACATACACATCTGTATATTCCTTTTTCCTTAGAATTATAATACTCTCCTGAAAAAGGAAGATCGGTTCCCTTTCTTCTACATACCTCATATTGCTCTGGAGTTAGTTGTTTTTTCCATTCTTCATCTGTCTTGTTTACTGTTTTTGTTCAGAGGAGATCATGCTGTTATATTGTCACCCCTCTTATCAATACCTAATAAGATTATCATTAAATATAGCAGCTTCCACCGCCTCTCTTTTGATAATACTTTTGATGATATTCCTCTGCTTTGTAAAATGTTGATGCTGGTACTATTTCAGTTACAATTCTTCTTCCATTGAGTTTGCCTGAGCTTTGCAGATCTTCTTTTGATTTTTTAGCGGCTAGCTCTTGTTCTGGCGTATGGTATGCAATCATTGAACGGTACTGAGAACCTACATCAGGGCCCTGTCTATTTTTAGTAGTAGGATTATGAATGGACCAAAATACCTCCAGCAGATCTTCATATGATACTTCATTAGGATCAAATTGTATCTGTACTGCCTCTGCATGACCCGTTTTATCAGTGCAGATATCTCTATAGGTAGGATTGTTAAACCATCCTCTAGTATAACCCACCACAGTTGATTTTACGCCTTTTATCTTTTGGAAAGCCTCCTCGACTCCCCAAAAGCAGCCTGCTGCAAATGTAACAAGCTGCAGTTTTTTTGTATTTAGTTGAACAGTACTACTATTGTTATTTTCCTTATTCATAGCAATATGTTATTGTCCTATCATAATATGGTTTTTTCCAGATTGCCACCAAATTTATTCCAAAAGTAAACAAAATCAATAGATTGCATGCACCGACAATTTCAGAATAAAGCATAGCTTATTCTTATTCTTATTGTTTATCGCTATCCTACTTGTTATTAACAGTCCACGAAGACGGAAACTTATTTAATTTATAGATGCATCCTGATTCTAAATGAGCTGGACATCAGTTAACGCACCTTTCAAGTGTGAAGAGTGTGATACATCATTTACTTCCCAGCAAGGACTAGAGCAGCATGAAAAGTATGCTAGTTATAGAAGGAAAGGTTGCTGCTGGCAATAATATATGTGGATGTGTATGTGTCTGTGCTGTGCGGTAAGAGAATGTGGTGAAATTAACGTTCACAGCAAGTATCGCTTTCTTAATAGTATTGTTTTATCATATTGTTGTATAATGTAACCTCTTATTTTTGAGATATGTATTTATTTATAAGAAAGACTTTGTACCCTTACCTGGAGTAATAATACTTTATGCGAAAAAAGGTAGCAATAGTGACTGGGTCTAGTAAAGGTATTGGAAAAGCTATAGCTATGGCTTTTGCAAAGTCGGATGAATATTCTGCAATAGTGACTAATTCTAGAAAGATAGAAGAAGCACAACAAGTATCTAACGAGATTAAAAAGCTGCACTGCAAATCAATTGCTATTGAAGCTGATGTTTCAAAGGAAAGTGACTGCATTAGATTAATTGAAGAAACTATCAAACGCTTCGGCAGAATAGATGTACTAGTCAATAATGCAGGTATTCAGCAAGATTTACCTTTAACTGAGATAAACCTCGAAGAATGGTATAAAATAATAGGAGTTGATCTTACTGGACCATTTATTTGTACCAGAGAAGCAGTAAAACATATGAAAAATCAAAAGCCCAAAGGTGGTTGCATAATAAATATATCATCAGTTCATCAGGCAATACCAAAACCTCACTATGTACCATATGCTACTTCAAAAGCAGGCATTGAGATGATGACAAAGACATTAGCACTAGAATTAGCCAAAGACAATATAAGAGCAAACATAGTTGCTCCTGGAGCTATAGATACAGAAATGAATGTAGAACTAAGAGAAAATAAAGCAGAACTAGAAAGCGTACTGAAGCGAATTCCTTTGGGAAGAGTTGCAAGCGCAGATGAGGTAGCAAATGTTGTAGAATTCTTAGCATCAGACAAAGCCACCTATGTTACAGGTGCATCATATTTTGTTGATGGCGGTATGACTTTGTATCCTAGTTTTGGTACTACTGCAGAACATGACGCTAAAGAGCAGCAGCATAGTATGGGTAGTACTATCACTGCCAGTAGTAAAATTCAGAGAAAATCAAAGTAGCAGTCAGACTAACAAATTAATCCTTTGCTTGGAAAAGTAAGACTTCCTATAAGACAATAGTCTAAATACAATATTAGCACAGTTATTGCCCCCTTTTTATGGCTACCGCATGGAGGAAGCATCAGAAGAAGTATAAGATTGGCTATTAATTTTCTCAAGAATATCGGATATTGCTATTCTTATTGTTGTTATTCCTGTTCGAAATGGAGCCTTTGTTTTATAATTTCTATGCATGAATTGACAGATTATACATATGCCTAATATGATGGCACATGCTATGCAATACGTGAATATTAATAATAACATCTAGAGTACAAAAGACGCTTATGGCTAAAATCGCTTTAATCGTAGGTTCGGTCAGACACGATAGGC
>DATDNG010000510.1:0-2674 GCA_036518375.1 Nitrososphaeraceae archaeon
AATATAAGACAAGCACTAGACCAAATTTACAATGGTACAAGGGAACCAAAACAAGCATTAGACGAAGCTGCTGCAAGGTCTGCAAAAATTCTAGGCTGGTAATTCTAGAGACTTGTTGTTACATGTCAAACCAGAAAAGGAAATTGGTTCACTATTCTTCTTCAGAATTTATTGAGGCAAGTTCAAAATCCTAGTTGAAAAAAGGCATTAGCCAACAGTATGAAAATGTCGCTAAGACAAAAAATTCTCAACGCAATATCAGCAAACCAACTAATTACTACTGCAGATCATTGGTTCAATACTATTGGCTTTTATGCTGGCTTTTATCCTGCACCGTAGATCTATAATCTATCTACTTTTGAGTACATAGATCAAACTCATGTATAATCTAGTTAGACAGAAAGAAGACTAGACTACTTCCCTTTATTGCACACATAAAGAAGAAGGCCCATGTTTTAGAATCTCTTCCGTTATAATGGACTATACTTATAGTATTGGCAAAATATACACGAAAGAAGAGATAGACAAGGCTAAACAGTCGCCTTGATTTGATAGAGAATATGACCTGAAATATTCCCAGACTTCCACTCTTTGTCATCGTTGACTTACTAATAATTGATCTGGTGTTCTTGACTTTCCGTCTTTGAATACAGCTCTAGGCAAATACATCATAGAAAATGAAGCAGCACTAAGTAATACCGCTTCGAATCCCTTGCCCATTTCAGTTAAACTATATTCTACCCTTAGTGGATATTCTGACACAATTTTTCTCCTAATGATTCCAAGCTGTTCTAGTTCACGTAGACGCCCCGTAAGAACCTTTGGAGATATGCCTTCTATGTTTTCCATGAAACGATTAAACTGTGTATTACCTCTAAGAATTTCTCTTATGATTAGCACTGTCCATCTCTTTCCAATAATTCTAAACGTAGTTTCAATTGGACATGATTTCAGCTCTGGCATGTTATAGACTGTTTCTATGATGGAGCAGTTATCATTGTTTTTATCAATCAATATTTCTTTCCCACACTTCCTACCTACTCAGTAACTAACTATCATTTTAGTTACGTAGGACTTATAAACTATACTTTGCATATGTAGTATGAAAATGAAACCTTCAGCAGGATTATATGGAATATATGGAGAACACACCCAACAAACGTGCCCACTCTACAATAGAGAGAGTAGAGAGTATTTGTTGAGCCGGACGCCGGATATGGAGGAAAATGCACAAAAGTATGGGGTCAAAGTCTTACATCAGTTTCACTCTGGGCTCGAACACACATTTCTTTGGGTTGTGGAGGCAGATAATGCACATTCGGTAGAGGATCTCATGGCTAGAACTGCAGGAAGATTTAACACAATAAAAATAGTACCCTTGGTAACTTTTCAAGGCGTAATAGAAAGATGTAAGCAAATAGAAGAAGGAACATTCTTCTCCGATGCTGCTCAATAGGTGATTGGACAATACAAAATCAAAACAAGGTAGGGTGTGGCAGTGGATATTGGTGGTCAAGTAATCATGCCATCATAAGTAAGTCTTGTCTTGTGGATCTGTAAAACTTGCTTTTCTGCAGATAGTCTTTGAAAATATATAACGCCATGAAAGAGCCGGTTAGCAAAATGAATAATGTGAATACTTACAAAGATTAAAAACACAGCTGACAGTAATACTTTCATAGAATAGTCATTATCACTAAATATTGATGATTTATTTCTATGAATAAAGGTGATTACGGATCTGTCACTAGTATAACATTTACCATTCCTGAAACTTCCATTGAAGTTATTAGGAATATTAGGAGACAAGGCAGCAGCAGATGCAATTAAAGGTCTAGACCAGTAGGACGTGTAATATTAATGGGAGTTTCATCAACCGGATCGCTAACTGTCTCTCCATAGATCTTATTCAAGCGCATCCGCATTATAGGTTCCACACAAAATGATAGAGCACCTGTATGAAGCATTAGATTATGTTACAAAAGGTAAAGTGAAGGTAATGACTGATATTTCGATTAGAAGAAATTAGCAAGGCATATGATAAAGTAGCTAATGGAAACGTACGATTTAAAGCAGTAATAAAGCATACGAAGTAAATTCGTTCAGCGACTTGCAGAAGATAAGCACTTAACAATGAAATGTCTTATATACAAACAAACATTTTCCTTACACGGTATAGAAAATCATCATCAGCAGTATACTTCATTTTTTTGTTATCATTATTTCATCGTTAGTAGTAATTCCATTATTTGCAACAATGCATTTAGAGGTACAGGCTAAAGTTGCAACCAATAGCGTTAGTGCCACTACCAAAACCGATCCCTCCACGTCATTGATTCAACGATCTACTATGAATAACAATAATGATACTAACAACTTTAAGGGTGAGTACATACTACATAGAGGAATAATTTCTTCTGAACCAGGCCAACCTGAACAACTAAAAGTTCAGAGGACCATAATTTTACAGCATAGACACGACGGAAAGGATTATACAGGTACTCTGACATTTACAGCAAGCAAACCAGTAGAAGTATTATTTGGTCATAGATTGAATATTGATAACAATACACTATCAAATATCGACATGAAGAAATTAGGATCTCTTTTCCTTGTAAATCCTATACATCGAAATGCCGGATATGTATTATCAGCACCAAGCGTAATTAAACCA
>DATDNG010000511.1:0-2425 GCA_036518375.1 Nitrososphaeraceae archaeon
AACCGCCTGTATTGAGAACTCCATGTAAGATGTTAAAAAGTTGTTTGGCCGTACCTATAGCTCACTTACTCTTATATCTTCATTATCCTTGCTCTGCAAATACGCCTATCTCTTTACACTGTGCAATGGTAATATGCTATATATTGATTGATTAACTCGTTATGTATACAAAAATCCTAGTTCCCATTGATGGTTCTAAACCTGCAGATAAAGCATTAGATCATGCGATCGATCTTATAAAATCGGTTTCGAGTGAGTATAAGAATAAGAACATCAGAACACAACTCACAATATTATTTGTTATCCAAGATCTTCCTGTTCCACTTGGTTTTGAGAAGCCAATGCGTTCACTCAAAACTGGAGAGACTGTTTCTCTTTCAGACTACATCAAAGAGATGCATGAAGCAATGAAAGCAAATGCACTAAAAATGCTCCATGGAAAAAGGGAAAAGTATGAATTCAAGGTAGGAGGTAATATTGATATAAAAACTCAAGTTATTGTTAGTAATGGACTATCTATAGCCGATGCTATAATTGATTTTGCTAATAAAGAGAAGATAGATTTGATAGTGGTAGGAAACGTGGGATTGAGTGGTATGTCTAGAGTCAAAGCATTAGGAAGCGTATCTAGAGCTATTGTGGAGAAGTCCATATGTCCTGTTTTGGTTATACGCCATAGCAGCAGTTTTGATTGAGTAGTGGTTCATTTTCACTCAGGTACAGTTATAAATAATATGCAAAACATCTATGACTTCTATTAGACCAATGCTACGCTTCAGCTGATGCTATGTATTTTCTTTTTCTTTACCTTGTTCGGCTCTGTTAACTTCTCAGGGTAATACCTATAGCTAAGTGTATCCTAGCATGTGTTTATTCAGTACATGAAATGCTAACGAACACATCCAGCTATAATCAGTTATGGTCTGTATCAATATTTTGATTCTAGATCCTTTAGGCTAGCAGCCGGCTAAATGTCTAGGATCAACAATGATTATTTGTACAACAGATAAAGATAGGACAGAATGTTCTGATGATCATTTTCCATGTCGGAAATACAATTGCAACAAAAGCAGCATGTTTGGAATTGGCTGAAATCATTCATACTGTATCTACATATAGATAAGTACAGAATAATACAATTTATCACATTTCTAATAACAGATGGAGGTTAAGAGCCTCTTGTTCTGACATGTATAATTGGAGTGTTTTTGATCAGGAGGATAGGCTATCTCTAAAAATAAAAATGTAATCGTTTTTCATAGTGAGTTTATTGATATCATTTCTACTTCTTTGCTGATGATACTACTGTCAATTCTCCTTTTACGTTCGGGTCCGATTGCAAATAGAAGGGATATTTTCCATCTTGTAGATTAGATGCACCATACTCTATAAACGCCTTAGGTTTAATAGCACTTATACTGAATAGTTTTCCAGACATAGAATCATCTGTACCTTTTCCATTTAAAACTGTCTGAGGCCTTGTGTCATTGTTTAATACAAGTATTTCTTCTCCTGGTCTTATTGTTGCACTATTTGGTAAGAAGATTAGATTCCCTTTGTTGTCTTTTGTGATTACGAACACTGCTACAACAGGACTTGAATCTACATGTGACGATGAAGTTATTGTAGGCTTGTTAGTAGTGCTAGTGCTGTTGTTAGTTGAATTTGCTTGAGCATCTGCGGTTTTTATTGTAGGTAGACCCATCAACAATGAAGGAGAAGATATTATCGCAACTACTAACAGAGAGCTTATTACCATTGGCATAATAGTGTCCTCTCGAATCCTAAATAAACTCATTATGAATTTGATTTCAAGACTAGGATATAAACTTTGGAACTACACTTGAACTCAGTCAAGTTTGTCGTCTCTTCACCAAATAAGGATGAGAAAATGGTTATCTATGACAAAGCAGTAACCTACACATTAACTGGGTAGTTGTTAATTTATGAAGATGCAATATTGTATACAATGGATATAGTTGATTAGTCGGGTGCATGAAAGAATCCCAATCATGGCCCGTGGATTAATAACTTCTGATCTTCAAGGGAAATTGAGATTTATAGAGGAGTCAATCAAATATTATTGATATGTTAATGCCATCAGAGTCCAGACCAGAAAAAAAGATGAGATAGGTAAAAGAGAAGAGGCTAGAAGCATTAGTCGTAGAACACCATGATATCACATAGAAGATATTTTTGATGATTTTAGGAGAGATGTACAATAGCAACAAGAATCGGCAATACCACAGCATGTCAAATCAGGAGTATTCATAAACGTTAGTTAGAGACACTGTATTAGTTATAAGTACATTATAAAAAATAAGATATATTGATTGCACTGTCATGCACAAGATTAAGAAATCAAATAATACTGTTAATGACCACTTAATGTTGATATATGAATAAGAAAAATGAGATGATATCA
>DATDNG010000512.1:0-3209 GCA_036518375.1 Nitrososphaeraceae archaeon
TACTCCTCATATCTTTTTTATTAATAGTTTTATAACTGTATGATATGCACGTTCCTTCCCTTCCTTCCATCCTATGCACTTCAATAGAAGGACTGCATATAAAAAAAGAATAGTTCGAGGCGTGAACCTCACAACCAGTATGTAAAATATCAACAAAAAATATTATCACGTGTCTATTGATTTTTATACTGCTGATTCAGTACTAAAGAACATAGTTAGCACTATGTAGGAGTTATTGGCATTATTTATATATAATGTGTCTTCATGTTTAATCATGGCATTAGAACAGGAGAGTAAATTCGAATTGAATTTGGAGCTGGGTGAGAGCTATATTTATGGAACAGCTTTTACATTTGATAATTCATACTCAATTAATATTCAGCAAGCAAGCAATAACCTTATTGTTCTTCCGTCAGATTTTATCAATATCAAAGAGTCGTGTGAAGCACCAGTTTCTTTTGGATTGTCTGGGCATAGCGATACAAATAAAATTTTTGTAAGATCTGAAGTGAAGGTAGGGCGAGGAGATCTTATTGAGGTTTATCTGAGTCAGGATACTGACCTATTCATCCTTTCAAATCATCTGCCAGTGGAAATGACTTTGCATACAATACAGTCCACATTGACGTAACAGAATTGGATTGGTAGGAGATAGACATAGGAGATAGATAGATTGTGCAAAATTATGCAGAATGGTATAATGCTAAAATCGATGGTGCGGCAGAGAAAACCATGGTGAAAGTATTAGTAACCGGCGCGAGTGGTTTTATTGGTAGCAGGATAGTATCCAGATTATTATCTGTTAACATCTCTCATAATGTTTCTAACAATAACCACAAAATCTTATGTTTGACTAGAAACAAAGAGTCTTTGAGAGGGCGCTACGAAAAATATAATGGGGACGTAGAGATAGTTGAGGCAGACGTACAAGACTATTCCCAACTTGTAAAAGTCATGAATGGAGTAAATATTGCATTTTATCTAATCCATTCAATGGAAGGTTCTTCTAAGGAATGGAAAAAATTTTCACAAAGAGATAGGCTTGCTGCACAAAATTTCGCTAAGGCTGCCACAGAATGTGGTGTTGAGAGGATCATATACTTGGGAGGATTGATACGCGAAGAAAACGGAGAAGGGCATAGTGAGTCGTTATTATCTGATCATATGCGCAGCAGAAAAGAAGTTGGAGATATATTAAGGACATCTACTGCTAGAGTAACAATTTTCCGTGCAGCTGTAATCTTAGGCCATGGTGGAGGATCATTTCAGATGTTAGAATACCTAGTTAAAAGGTTGCCGCTCATGGTATGTCCAAAATGGGTCCTGACAAAATCCCAGCCGATATCTGTAGATGACGTCGTTGAATATCTTGTTAGATCGATTGATGTAAAGGAAACCGAGGGAATGGATTTTGATATTGGTGGTACAGAGGTTCTTACATATCTTCAAATGATGAAGCGTTATGCAAAGATGCTCAAGAAAGATATAAAAATAATTATAATACCTTTTCTTACTCCCAGACTATCATCCTATTGGGTTGACCTTATTACTCCGGTAAAGGCCTCATTAGCAAGACCATTAATAGACAGCCTAAAACATGAAGCGACGGTAAGAGATGAGACAATAAAAAAATTAATCCCTCTCAAGTTAAAAACATTTGAAGAAGCAATCAGGACTGCTGAGAAAGAAGAACAAGAACAAGAACAACAATTAAAAAGAAAAACATCAGGGCGACGACAACGCACATCGCATACTTTGAATAACAAACTTCTCATTGTTTCTCTGTTTGCACTGGCGGCGATAGGCTCTACTTACTATATGCTGGATGCTAGGCCCGAAGTTTTCCATGCTAATTGGTTAACTCTAAGTGCATTATGGTATATTTCTATTGCATTTTCCTTGTTTTTTATCTTCAACGGAGCAAGACTTGGAGCATTTACTGCAGGTGTAATTGGTTGGATAACTCTTATTTTTTGGCTCATTGATAACATCTATACTATTTCAGGTAAGTCATTGATCGTCACATCTCCTAATCTAATGATGACACTTAGAAATTTTATTGGTGCAGGTATAGCAGCATCAGTCGTAGTAGCTTCACATAATGTATATCATAAAATAAGAGTAAATGGTATTTGAGCTATTTTATTTTTCCCTGTAAATTTAGTTAGGCACTATATTGAATTATAGGCACGTGTTTATATAGCATGTTTTTAAGGAATAGATATGGAAAGTTTGACAAAAACAAATGTTACAGCAAATTCACGTAGACTATTCATATTGTATTGTTCCCTTGCAGGTTTTATCAGTGCATGGGCTATTTCTGGACTTTTAGTTATAGTAGATATTATATCTGGTACTCCTGCTGGAACATTTTTTGCTGTAATTGGAGCGTCGTTAGGATTTAACGATCCTGTATCAGCTCAGTATATTGGCTTTGTACTACATATAATGACTGGAATGGCTGCAGGAAATATATTTGGACAAATATCACTGTTCTGGTCAAAGATAGCACCTTACAACTCAAGGGAAGGCCTTGTTAAGGGAATGGTTGTAGCTATTGCATTATGGACAGTGTTATTTGTTCCTCTCGCAACGTTTGCAATACAACCACGACTTGATTCCTTTGCATATTCTGCACCCAATCAATATATCTACAACATAGCTGGTCATTTCAAGGAGTTATATACAGTTATTATAGGCGGTTCACTTGTATTTCATCTTATATATGGTGCATTGCTTGGCTTTATCTCTGGAAGAATGACTGAGATAGGTGTCTTTCTGAAGACAAATAAGATAATGCAATAGTAGCAAGTGATTTACTTGTTTATTTTTAATGAATACTAGATGTTAGCATCAGGACTCCAATGTACCACTAATTTGATATATGTGTCACGAGACTTCCAATAATGAATACCCCCTGATTCGCTATGGTGTATATTAGAAACAAGAAAGTAAAAGGAATTGACTATGCTTACCTAGTTCAAAGTGTGTGGGATCCTAAAAGGAATATATCTAGACAACACACCATAAAATATCTGGGTAAGGCATCGAAGATAACAATTGAGGACATACCAGAAGAATACAGGGATGATACAAAAATTCTAGCCTTCATATCAGCATTCAGCTCTTATCAAGAGGAAATAAAGGAACTCATCTCTAAGATTCAAGAAGAAATGTTTGCACTGCTAAGTGATTGTAATGTCAAAGGT
>DATDNG010000513.1:0-3570 GCA_036518375.1 Nitrososphaeraceae archaeon
GACAGAACTAATCTCAATACACATCTGAAAAAAGTGAAAAATCTATCATATCTAATCCCAGTTGTCAATCACCTTGATGACATATGAATCATCGGATTTACATAGCACACACTTACCAATTATCGGTTCAAAAGGAAGTAAGTTAGCAATTTTCAAATAGCCCCGAATCTCTAGCCCCATAGAATAACAATTTTTGCAATTCTTGCAATTACCTTGAACTGCGACGAAATCATAACTATTTCTGGTATCAAAACGTGTCTTCTCGAAGCTTGCAAGGTCCTCCACTCGATCTTCCATTCTTCGCTCTATTTCCAATTTTATATGATGTAGAACTAAGTTCTTGTCTTCTGGTTTGAGCTCATCTAATGTTTCATTCCATAAATCCACAAAAAATGTTGCTTTCTCTATATCGTTGCTATAAATAACACCTATTCTTTGAAATAATCCATGAATATCTCTAGTTTGAAGATTTGAGTCGAACTTGCGTCTTAGTTCGTCAACAACAAAACTTCCAAAGACACCTTTCTCTTTGTATTTTTTGTAAAGGGCCCAATTAAAAATATCATATGAAGATGGAGATGAAATTCGTTTGTAGTTGGAATCATATAGATTATATATTTCATTGTCAGCAGTTTCTCGACTATTTAGGTTGAAGCCTTCTATTATCAATGCCAATAAATATCCAATATCTGTGAATACATAAGTTTGAGTTGTACCTGTCCCTGTCCTGATCTTTGTTCGTCCTACTTTTAGAATTAAACCAAGATCTACCAGATCTTTTATACTATCCTTGGTACGTTGCTGTGTATTCCCTATCCTGTTGTTAATTGTAGTGTGCTTATCTGATGATCCTTTGTATCTATCTATAAATTCTCTATTATTGCTCATCAACCAAGTGGCAAGATCCCGATGTGTAAATGGATCGTTTGAGGGATTTTCTTTTTTTCTGAATATTGCATAACGAAGAATATCTTGGTATAAAAGAGCAGGTTTAGTATAATAGCCATTTTCATCTTTTCTAAATACATAATTGACGCCTGGCAATTGGGCTTGTCGCATAACAAGCATTGTATTTTTTTATTATAAATACAATGCATTGTGATTTAAAAAATGCAGCTTTCAATAATGTCTCTTACTTTATAGATTGTATGAATATACAAGAAAAAATAGAGGTACGAAGAGTTCAAGCACTCCAGGGCGAAAGAAGTTTTGTGTTGGTTTTTCCCAAAGACTTCGCAACACAGTTAGAAGTTAGAAAAGGAGATTTTCTAAAATGCTATCTCCATGGTAATCAATTGATAGTCGAGAAGATGAATCCATGATGAAAAGTATCGAAGCAATGACGTTAGTAGAGGTTGACCGGCCGCTAGCTAACGCCGTAGACAGAACACATGCCGTCATTATAACTCGTACAGGTGATCATAATGACGACAATTAGCCATATTTTAATAAAGGATAAAGATAAACCTTCTGTTTCTGATCGCAGTTATATTTTATGCGATATATGTGAATTTCATGGCTATCCAAATGAAAAAGTTGTTTATCGTTACGAAGGCCTAAGATCAGAGGACCAGGAAGGATTCATAATAAGATTCGCAGTTTACGATTATCCCGTACAATCTGGAAAGATTCATGTACACAGATGGAATGACGAGCTAATCAATAGGCTTGTAAATCAATCGTTAGGTAAGGTGACGCCCTCATAATGACACAGGATAGTGGTGGATTGCCACTGTTAGACAATCATAATGACTGGGCCGATTTTTGGCGCTCTGATGTGGGGGTAAATGTAATACCGGCTGATACTCGAAATAAAGAAACTCGGATACCTTGGAGAGAATGGCAAAATAAAGCAATACCACAAAAGATGCATGACAACTGGAAATCAGAGAATGCATTTTCCGAAGGAATGGCAATTATACTAGGAAAGGTTTGGCATAACCAAGACAAATTAGGATTGTATCTTACCTTCGTCGACCTTGATACAAAAAATGCAATGGATGAGATTTGCACATATAATGGAAAAACAACTTCATTGCACCAGATGGCTCAAAAGTTTATCGTAGAGCAGCACAAGGACGATCCTAGTAAAGCCCATATCTACTTTTACTCACCAATACCTTTTGCTAAAAAGAGTCCAGATGCAGCTATAGGAATCGAAGTCAAAGGTCTAGGAGAGCATGGCATAGCATACTGTTCTCCATCAATACATCAAAACAAAGATCCCAACGACAGAGACGAATATCGGTATGAGATAATTGGTACAAACCATCCAGTAACTCTAACAATAGAGCAGGCAAAGGAGTTCATGCGGCATATTGATAGCATTTGCAAAAAACATGGTCAAGAATATCTTGAAAAGCACCACAAAAAGCTGCTCGATTCCGATGCCAAGATTTACCAAGGATGCAGACATGATTCAATGATTAGCATCGCAAATAGTCTTTTGTTCAGACATGGTGGAAATGGTAAGTCAGTGCAGGAACTAAAGGACATCTTTATTAGAATAAATGATACAAGGTGCGAGTCTCCACTACCATTAAGTGAAATAAACAGCATATGGAATGATGCTGTTTCTTATTATATGAGGACAAAAGAGCATGAAGACAAAAGTGAAAAAAGCGAACATCTGGAAGAGGTTCAAGAATCTCATGCAGATATCTTGGTACAACTAGCCATAAATAATGTAAGAGAATTTTTCAATAACCAGTATCGTACAGCATTTGCGTGGGTCAATATAAAAAACAACGATAATAATCCTCATAACGAAGTGCTTCGTCTAGAAAGTGACAAGTTCAAGCGTTACTTAAGCAAATTATTTTACGATCAAAGCGGAAAGGTAGTGGGTTCAGATGCTATTAACAATGCGCTACAGGTACTTCAAGCAAGGACTGAATATGAAGGAAAAACAATACCACTCTCTTTGAGGATTGCATGTAAAAACAATAATGATGGTGGTATGGAATTTTATTATGACCTTACTAATCTAACATGGCAGTATATCAAGATAACAGGACAGAAGTGGGATGTAGTAGATAATAATGCTACTGATTCTTCAATATTGTTTGTCCGGTACAATCAAACTCTGCAGGTTATGCCTGATCGAAATTACGAACCAGACATATTTGACAGATTCTTGAAACTGACCAATGCAGAAGGTAAGCAGAATAAACTCTTGTTAAAAGTCTACATCGTATCGTTATTTATCCCAGAAATAGCACATGCAATACTAATACTGCATGGAGAAAAGGGAAGCGCCAAATCAACTCTTCAGCTTCTAATCAAAATGCTAGTAGACCCAGCTAAACCTTCACTACTTACCATACATAAAGATAGAAACGAGTTTGTACAGCAGCTCAGTCATAACTATGTAGCTTTTTATGACAATCTAAAACATGCACCTTATTGGCTCTCAGATGAAGTATGTAAGGCAGTAACAGGAATAGGCCAGACAAAACGCAAGTTATACACAGATGATGAAGATATCGTTTATGAGTACAAGCGGTGTTTGGGATTCAACGGCATTAACATAAGTCTGACAGAGCCAGATGCCCTGGATAGAAGTATACT
>DATDNG010000514.1:0-4581 GCA_036518375.1 Nitrososphaeraceae archaeon
TGTTGTCGTTGTGGTTGTCTTTACCAACATGCAGATGATGAGTATTGCAATTATCGATTTTATGATGGAAAATGTAATACCTGTTCTCTACGAATCTGAGTCAATGGAGACTTTTGACCATTGATCTTAAATTAAAAGAAAACGTTCTCCACTACAAGAATTGCTGGAGAACTACTACTGCATACGATTTGATTATAGGTCTGGCATGCTGTATGTAAATAATTTAATAAAGAGAATAGAATAAAGACCTCAATAGTTTCCATCAATATAGCCCTAATTACAAGTAATCAGTAAATAAATTGAAAACAGAGCATAGCAGAAGATTGATAACGTCATTATTACAATTTTTGATGCCACTTGCAAAAAAAAAGACCTACTGTTGGTGGTATACAAGTCTTGCTTCTGGGGCAAATCTTACTAGTCAAGAGAGCAGTTCGCTAGATTTAAAGGACTAAGAGTGAGATAGTTTTTGACAAACAACAAAATTCGACTCTTTTTATAGATTTTCCTCACATCTGAGCATGTAAAGTGACATATAGAATGTGGACTATAATATTATAATACTCTCATGTCCAATACTCCCCAAGATAATATTATAAAGGAAAGAAGACAACGACAGCAGCAGAGTATAAAAACAGCTTCTCAAGCAGAGAGTATAATTTCGAGCCAAGTATTTGGTAAAAGAAGAACTGAAATCTATGAATATCTAAAGTTATTTGGATACAAGCCCGATAAGACAATAATTCAGGTACACATAACCGGATTTTTCCGTAAGAAGGGCCAGGCGAGCCAGAAAGAAAGGGAGCGTTACACAGCAGCAGTAAAAAAATATGGAGGAACCTCTTTTGTGATTGTTGGCAGAACACATGATCCATCAATAACGGAAAGTGTCGTCAAGCCAAAAAAGAAAAATCCGCTGGACACAAGTCCAGGATACGTGGGATATTTATGGAAAAATAAGGATCCGCAGAAAAGAGACCCCCATCAAATAATACCTCTAGATTTTACTCCAATTCATCTACCATATCCTCAAGATTGGAAGAATCTGTTTGCAACCAAAGGATTTATGCTAGCATTACATGTCCCAGCTTCATTTGCTAAAGATAAAAACAGACTTACAAGAGCTCTTTATCGTATTAGTAAAAATGGTGTTGTTGATATCAAAAATGAATGGACCTTTCTTAATGAAATAAGACAATTTGGGATTGATAATAATGATATGCATCAGATAACTAGGAACACTAACGCCGGTACTAGCAGTACTCCTAATAAAAGTTCGGATTATGCTTTTAACAGCAAAGATAAGAAGATCGATAATCAAGAAGATCCTTTAAGGATAATTAAAATGAGATTAGCCAAAGGTGAAATTAGCAAGGAAGAATATCAAGAATTGCGAAATGCAATATCATCGTAACTTTTTTGAAGTCTTCCACTTCTAACAGTTCGTTGCTAACACAGCAAATAATGGATCTATCCAGCCTTGCTTTTTTTGCAGCTCGTTATTATCATAATCATTTTCCAAGGATTTTGTCAAGATCCTGTTTCTGTTCCAGAATATATTTCCAAATGCCTTCAGCTTTTTTGATGACTTCAAAGGTATTTAATAGAGTAAAATCGGTGGGAAGTACATTCTGCAATTCTTCCCATTTGACAGGCATAGACACAGTAGCTGAAATAGTGGGTCTGGCAGAAAATACAGACGCTATTGTTTTGCCAATAGAATTCTGATTATGATCGAAGAAGACCTTCCCTTTTCTCTTAATAGTATCCCATTCCATTGTGACTTTTTGTGGGTATCTCCTAACTAACATCTTACCTATAGTTTGGGCAAACCTTCTTGTTTGATCAAAGGAATATGAATTTTTAATAGGAACAAAGATATGCAAGCCAGTCTTTCCTGATGTCTTTATATACGATTTAATATTGAGCATATCAAAAAGGTCTTTTAGATTATAAGCTACATCAACTGTAGCTTTGAAGCTATTGACGCTGTATTCAAGTCCTTCTTCAGCTTTATTTTTGTCTTTCTTTCTTGATCTTCCTTCTTGTCTCCATAAATATATGGATCCAGATCAAAGACAATAAAATCAGGATAGTCTAGTCCACATTTTTCCTCCTCTAACAAACCACTAGAAACAGATGATGAAGAATAATCCTCAGCAGCAATATCATTACATGCATTATAATCCTTGATTCTGCTATACCATGGATGAATTTCAATACATCCCAGGCTTGCGATCCAAAGCAAAGCATCTTTGTTATTACATACTAGATGATTATTGATATGCCTAGCAGATTTGGAATATACTTGTACAGTATCTATAAATTCTGGCATTTCTTTATCTCCCCAATTTTTATGAAAAAAATGCTTTCCTGCGATGCCGTCAGGATATCGACTTAATGATAAGGGTCTATCTTTAATATATGGAAGTATACAGTCACTAATCTTGTTATAGTATTCGATTAAATCTCTCTTTGTCAGTGCAGGATGTTCTGAAGTCTTTGGCCAGTATATCTTATCAAGGTTAGAAAAGGACAGATTTTTGATATGTCTTTTTTAAAATCCGCATTGGTAGTTGGTATTGTTGAGTTGGTTGCAAGTAATGAGGTTGTAGTATTTGTTATAGATGGATGGTAATGATGGCGCTCAGGCGCAATAAGCCGTTCTGCTTGACGTTCTTTCTCCATGATACATTCTTCTGGCTTTTTATCTTCTCTGAATCTAAGAAATATTGGTGATCTCATAATTTTTTCTTTTGTCCATCCACTGAACTTTACCTCTGCTACAAGCTCAGGTGTGATCCAAGTCGCTTCCCGATTAGTATATGGTATAAATTTGGCTGGACATTGTTCAATCTTCATTTGTTGAAGTTTACTATATATCTCGTTGAGCTGAGCAAAATCAAATCCGCTTCCAGTATGACCTATAAACGTCAACTCCTTTTGCTGACATTCGTTATAAACTGCAAGTAAAAGAGAACCGAAATATCCTTCTCTATTTCCCTCTCCTCTTGTATATCCTATTACCACACAATCTTGTGTGAGTATGTTCTTGATTTTTAGCCAATCGGCAGATCTTGTTCCTTGTAGGTATTTACTGTATTTGTTCTTTGCAATAATTCCTTCAAGGTTCAAACTCTTTATCTTCTGAAAAATAGCTATGCCATGTTCTTCAAAAAAATCAGATATTCGTATTCTATTATTACCGCTAATAGCAATAACATCAGATAATTTCTTTCGCCTTTCTAGAAATGATAAAGGTTGTAAATTCCTGCTGTCAAGGTGTAGAATGTCAAACAAATAATATGTGGCAGGTATTTTATTGGACAGTTTTTCTATATCTTTAATGGAATCTAAATTCATCCTTCTTTGATGACTTTGAAAATCAGGCTGTCCTTCGTTGTTTAATACTACGATTTCACCGTCTAAAATAATTGATTCTTTGCAATTTATTAGCTGATTAACTGCTTCTGTAAATTCAGGATATCTGTGGGTAATAGTCTTTCCATTACGAGATACTATTTTTAAGATTCCTTTTGTTTTGTGCAAAAACAAAATAGCTCTTACTCCATCCCACTTAACCTCAAATACCCAGTCTTTGTTATCAAACGGCTGGTCAATAAGAGTGGCCAGCATAGGTTTGATTGCAGTTGGAAATTCAGAAGAATCTACTCTATCATGATAGCAAGAGCCACGTACTATTTTGTTATTATTATCATCAATATCGTTAGAAGCTCTCATCGCCTCGTCTTCTTTCTAATTGATAAATCAATCGTACACTTTTTTATTGTTATTGTCCGGAAATGCAAACCTGTAGGAATTGTCCTGTATTCACATATAAAAAATTAATGACATTATTTTATATTCTTTAATTACTTGCCATAATATTCATAATTTTCCCGTTAGTCCTCTTCCTCTTTCTTTACCCATTCATTTCCCTTTTTCTTGTACTGTTTTTTGACAGCAGACCATGCTGCTTTATGTGCTACCTCTTCTGCACTCTGTTTTTTGCCACCTCTTCTTTTTTCAGGGTTTCGATATTGATCTATAGCACTAGCATGTGCCTTTTTATATATATGCTGTGCATGTTCGGGTAAAGAATCAATTTGCTTCTTTGTTCTAGTAGACAGCTGTCTATCGCCACCTCTGCTACTTCCTCCTCGTTTGGACTTTGGCATTAGCTGCTAAAAACTATATAAGACATGATATAAAAACATCACTTTTGGAGGTTTCTCAAGTACTATCTATGATGATCCACTTTGCCTTCCCATAACGCTGTACGTAGCATATTTACATATTAGCGCAGGTGGGCTAACGGCGTTGTCTGTAGTAAGCCATAAATATACTATAATAAATTGATAACTGGGACTTATCCCAATTGACTTGGTGCAATATCATATAGAAACCAAGCCTGCTGTGCCAGAATGATTAGATGACGTTTAAGGTGAGAAGAAGTTACCATATAAAGTAAAGGTTTGCCAGATTTTAGGGATAAACGTAATCACCATTAAATATATCCGTGTTGGTTCTTCTATCAAAACTTGCACCTTGAGAATTCACTGAGAACAGCGAATATCATTT
>DATDNG010000515.1:0-2077 GCA_036518375.1 Nitrososphaeraceae archaeon
TTAACTGGTATTCTTCGTTCTAATATCAGTAGAGATAGAAAATCAGCAGCAAAACAAGATGAACTACTAGATACTATAATGAGAAATGCAAGGAGATTGCAGAGACTTGCTGACGACATTTTAGATGTTACAAAAATTGAAGGTGAGTCACTAAACCTAAAGAAGGAGTTTTTCAATTTAAATGATGTAATAACGAACAGTGTAGACGATACAATAACAAACATTGCTAGTAAGAGCCAACAAGGAGACCTTATAAAATTAGCGTATCAACCTTGCGATATTTTCATAGAAGCAGATAAATCAAGGATAACTCAAGTAATTTCCAATATTCTAGATAATGCAGTTAAATTTAGCAAAGCAAATCTCAACAAAGAAGAGGGAGTAGGAATTATAAATATTAGCGCTGAAAAGACCGATGGTAGTCAGGCTATCGTCAGTATTAAGGATACTGGTACTGGTGTGGATCCTGAAATAATGCCTAGATTATTTGAAAAGTTTGCTTCTAAATCTTTTCAGGGAACTGGATTGGGCTTGTATATTTGCAAAAGCATCATAGAAGCTCATGGTGGCAAGATATGGGCTCATAATAATACTGATGGTAAAGGTGCAACATTTTCATTTAGTTTACCTATTGCAAACAAATAGTAGATTTTGATAGCATACGAACCTTCTTTGCAAGACCTTTGTAAATCTTCTACATTGAAATATAGGGTATTAGAGGTTGATAAACTCATTATTTGCAGTATATTATCCACCCACTGATGGATAATAAGCATCGTTGATATATCTTCCACTGTAAACAAATACTTTGATTACCTTTTTCTTTTATGGTGGAGTAATATGACAATAACATGCAAAAGATTGGAGATAATAAAATAGTCTACAATACTATTGAAGAGATACTAGATCCTTCTCATACAGCATTAGTAGTATGGGACGTACAACATGGGACGACAAAAGTGATTTATAATAAAGAAGAATTCAGTAAGAATCTGAATTCAGTTGTAGAGTTAGCACGCAAATCGAACATTCCAATATTCTTCACACCAATTCAAATACCATCAAAACGATTTGAATCTTCAGCAATCATATACACTTTAGGCAAACTAGGATTTGATCGCTTATTTGAGCAATTTACTGCTGAATCATCGCGAATAAAAGGTTCGATATTCTTCTTGTGTCATTATGGTCTGAGAGATCAAGCAGGTCCAACATAAGGTACTTAGCTTCATCATTTTGCTTAAATCTAAATACACTCAGAGAGAAACGATCGCAGTGCTTAGTGTTAGAACGGCAGTCAACAAAATGTGAACTAGTGTTGATTGACTTTCTGGTTATATGTCTGTTTATCTATTGCAAATTCATTGTTCCTCTTTTTTAGAAATGAAATTTTAATCTTACAGTTCTTATTTCGTGCAATTCTCATTTGTCTTTCATTTTCTATAAGAATGTCAAAAAGTTGACGACAATTTCGCATACATCGCATTACTACATCCAAAGTTTCATCGTCTGAAGGTACATAGTCTCTTCGTTTCCTGTTGTACCGAATTGTGGGAATGTATATAACCACATCATGATTTTTTTGATCTCTCCCAAACCACAGCCTATATCCGTGTTTATATGAGTTGTATGAGTCTTGATAAAAGCTATAGCAGTCGTAAACTTCTTTCAGAAGCTTCTTGATGTTATACAATGAGTCGTGTTTACTATTCAAAAATTTAGGAGCACTAATCTTATAATATCCAAAGATATCTTCTAATAATTGCTTCTGTTTCTTCCACAGCTGATTTATTTGGCCCTTGGTTAAGATCCTAAATTCATCGCTTATGTCTTTCACTCTGTATCTACCGATTGCGGAAAGAACTTTTGACTCTTTGTCCCGAGCTAGATGATTAGTACGATAACCATAAATAAATGCGCCTAGGCTTTCTGCATACTGGCAGAACCTTGCTATGACTTCATACCTCAACATTTGTCTTTTCTTCTCCTCAAAAGGACCGGCCAAGCCCATCTCGTCAGATCTCTCTTTATATTTTGAATAAAATCCATGGAGTATATCGATAACATAATTTAGTGA
>DATDNG010000516.1:0-2901 GCA_036518375.1 Nitrososphaeraceae archaeon
TTAACTGGTATTCTTCGTTCTAATATCAGTAGAGATAGAAAATCAGCAGCAAAACAAGATGAACTACTAGATACTATAATGAGAAATGCAAGGAGATTGCAGAGACTTGCTGACGACATTTTAGATGTTACAAAAATTGAAAGTGAGTCATTAAACTTAAAGAAGGAGTTTTTCAACTTAAATGATGTAATAACAAATGGTATAGATGATATAATAACAAACATTGCTAGTAAGAGCCTACAAGGAGACGTTATAAAATTAGCGTATCAACCTTGCGATATTTTCATAGAAGCAGATAAATCAAGGAGAACTCAAGTAATTTCCAATATTCTAGATAATGCAGTTAAATTTAGCAAAGTAAATGTTAGCAAGGAAGATGAAGCAGAATGTATAAATATTATTGCCGAAAAGGTTGATGATCAGGCTATCGTCAGTATTAAGGATGCTGGTACTGGTGTGGATCCTGAGATATTGCCAAGACTATTTACAAAGTTTGCTTCTAAATCTTTTCAGGGAACTGGATTAGGATTGTATATTTGCAAAAGTATTGTGCAAGCTCATGGTGGCAAAATGTGGGCTGAGAATAATATTGATGGGAAAGGAGCTACATTTGCCTTCAGTTTACCAATTGTAAACAAATAGTAAATTTTGGTAGTATAGGAATCTGTTTTGCAAGAACTTAAGTCTTGCTGCACTCATTGGATAGCAATAGTTAAAGCTTTGTTTCAAGAAATATTAGATAGATGATATCATAAGCGTAATCATGCAACACCTGAAAAATTTGAGCGTGAAATACTGCAACAAATGAGCACGTTATCTATAGTTAAGCCTTTTGTCTTGAATACTTTGATTTCAAAAAGCTTGGCAGTATGCTATTTCCATATAGACTTGATGTACTTTGTATAGACCATTTAGACTCCAGTATTCTTTGTAATACCTAGTTGCTTCCTTTTCAGAAAAACCTAACTCTATGGCTACCTCTACAGGCTTCTTTCCTTCATCAAATAGTTTGCAAGCTTTAGTGGCTTTTTCATTATTGGAATGAGACTTTTTGTTGTCATCATCTACTATTGCAATTCCATGACTTACTCCACGCTTTTTTAGAATAAGGCTAATATCTCTTAACGATAGCCTTAGATCCTTTGCTATCTCCAGTGTAATAGTCTTATTTGTTGTGTAGCTCTAAAACTCTCCTTTCTCTTTCAGTGTTATTGTCACTTTACAATGTGTTATGTTACTATAATAAATCAAGCGATCCAAGCTTGGCTCTAGTATATTATTGCACTATGTTATATGATGTATCTTGTTAATCCATCTATACTCTGAGTCTTTCAGCTAAATATTCTATTTCAACCGGCTTTTTTATAAAACATCCGAAAATTTCTTTAGGATATAATTCCATTAGAGCTTCTATATTTACTTCTGCTGCAGAAATAAAGCATACTCCAATATCGGGATCTACCTCCAGTATTTTTTGGGATACTTCAAAGCCATTCATACATGGCATATAAACATCAACTAACAATAGATCGTAAAAATGTGGTTTAAAATCTGATAACGCTTCTAAAGGATTATTGTATGTATATACTTCAACTCCTCTTTTATCGTCATAATAATAATCGTTTAAACTCATCTTGAAGGCGAAAACAATATCAGGTTCATCATCTACAACAAGAATCCTTTTGATAAATTTTTTACCATCTCTACAGGAATAAGAATGTCTCTCAGTACCAAAATTAGTGCCATTGTTATTCCTACCAATATTTGCTCTACTACTAAGATTGGAAACAACTATTATAATATGTTCATCAGAATTCCATCTTACTGTATATGATGTCACAACATGATTAGCTTTTGCTGCATTCATTGTTTTTAGTAGCTTTATAGTTGACGATGGTGATGATGATATTGTATTAATTTTTATCCTCGTCATTTTTGTTGTGGTTGCAGAAGCCATGTTACTCATAGGCAGCACCTCGAACAATACGATAGCAATAGATAACGCTAGTGCAATTGCTCGAGTGGTAGTGGCTCCTCCTATACTAGCAAAGTTTTTTGATGGTAATGAGTGTCTAGCGAGCTCTTGCCGAGTTCTCATCGTATTATCATAACGTGTTCATCTAATTAAGAATTTCTTCATCTTATTTATCACATTAAACTAAATTTTCTGATATGATATATCATATTATAAAACAATAACATGAAACTTTAATTAATTTTAATTTTGAAGTAGACTTCCGGATCTGTCCTAATGATCCATGATCTGCGCCACTCTAACTTACTTTGGATGGAAGAGAATCCGCTATTTCCATATAGACTTGATATAGTATGTATAGACGCTTTATGATAATCTTCAGTATTCCTTATAGTGTCTAGTTGCTTGTCTTTCAGATAGACTTAACTGGACAGCCAGCTCTACAGGATTCTTTCCTTCATCATAGAGTTCGTAGGCTTGAGTGGCTTTTTCATTTGGAGATTTGTTTTTTGCATTATCATTGCTATTATCTATGATTACAATCCCATGGTTTATTTGATTATTTCTTAAAATAATGCTAATATCCCTAAGAGACATTCTTAGCTCATTTGCAATGTGGCGAGTCCTCTTGCCTTGTTTGTATAGCTCTATGACGTGCCTTTCTCTTCAGACATGATCATAATTATTATTAGTGGTACTTAACATTTTGATGTCTTCAGCAGTTACGATAAGATATAACACACATAGCTATAGCTTTTGTTATTCGTAGAAACAAGAGAGGAATTGAAAAGCAAGCTGCAATATCAGCATAACAAATACTACAGAAAGCATCTGAAGAATCAACGGAAGTGATAGGCCAATATGATGATTTTAATAAATCGAATGATAGCACAAAATCAAGAGCATCTTTAGAGATATGTGGGTTT